>JAILIF010000042.1 GCA_024695405.1 Bacilli bacterium | reverse complement strand
GTTTCTAATATTGCTGCTTTATTTTATTCCTTCTCGGTTAGTTTTTATATTTTAAAAATTACAGATAATAATGCTTTTATATCTGGTATATACTTAGCAGTTAGTGGATTAGTATTCTGTTTAGTTACTTTGTTTGGAGGAGTTATCAGTGACAGATTTAACAAAGCTAAGATAATGTATATATGTGACTATATTAAAGGAGCTTTGATATTAGGTTCAGGATTTTTAATTTGGTTTGTTATTAAATCTACAACTATTCAGTTAGTTCTATTATTTGTTTCAGCGGTTATATTAAACGGCATTGCTGGAATATTCACCCCAGCTTCTGGTTCATTACTTCCTCAAATTGTTGAAGAAAATTCATTTCAACAAGCCCAATCATATTTCTCTGTATTAAATGCTTTCCAATCTATTGTAGGTGCAGTTATTGCAGGTATTCTATATTCATATCTTCCAATAGAAATCATATTCATTATTGTTGGTGGATGTTATGTAATTAGTGCAATCTCTGAAATGTTTATTAAATACAATAGCGATTATGAAAAACGTGATGAAAAATTAACAATTGGTGCAGTTTTTGGTGATTTAAAAGAAGGATTTAAATACATTTTTAATTTAAAACCTGTATTAGCACTTATGTTTTGCATTCTTTTTATTAACTTCTTTTTTGCGCCAATCTATGAAAATTTTTCTCCTTATTTTATTTCTACTGATGTTAAGGGTTCTACTTTCTTATTCAGTGAGTTTATGGGACCAGAAATGTGGAGCGCTTTCTTTGCGGTATCCATCGGTATAGGCTCTGTTACAATGGGAATCATCTACTCTATGTTAAAGCAAAAAGAAAAATGCAATGGAGTAGTTAGATGGTCAGTATTAGGTGTAGCGTTTTTAATGATTTGTATGACAGTAGAGTACTTATTATTTAAAGCTAATGTTATAGGACTTAATGTTGTATTAATAGCTAATTGCGTAATCTTGTTATTGATTGGTGTTTTATTGGTTTTAATTAATGTACCTTCTCAAACAGCTATGATGAAGATTGTTGAAAAAGATAAATTTGGTAAAGTTAGTAGCGTCACTAATATTGGATCACAAGGATTAATTCCGTTTGCTACTTTTTTAGGTGGTGTAGCGCTTGATACTATTGGTTCATTAGGCTTACTTTCTATTTGCACTGGTGGATTTGTAATAGTAGCTCTTATATTATTCTTTAATAAACCAGTAAGAGAATTATAAAATATAGGAGAATGGAAACTCCTAGATTAATAATTGATAGACTTAAAAAAGAAGATAAGAAAGATTATTTTTGTAATATTTCTAATAATAAAAAAGTATTAGAGACATTTATCTGTACTTATCAACCTGATATAGACAATTTTGATTTTGAACCTTATTTAGGAAAAGATTCAATTTTTGCAATTAGATTAAAAGAAAATAATAAATTAATTGGTATATTAACTAAATATCTTGTTAATGGAAAAACTGTTGAGATTGGATACGGTATTGGCTCTTCATACTGGAATAAAGGATATATGAGCGAAGCAGTAAAAGCATTTATCCAATATTTATTTGATATAGAGGGGTTTAATAAAGTATATGCATCTTGCTTTATGAATAATCCTGCTAGTAAAAGAGTTATGGAAAAAGTTGGGATGATATACTCTCATACTATAATTAATGAACTATGTTATTTAGGGGTAAATAGAGACACAATTTTTTATAAGATAGAAAATGATAGTAAAAGAAATAAATTTCTTTTTTAACTTTATTATTATATTATTTAGATAGATTTTATATCTTTATGGTAGGAGGACTTTCAGTTTATGGGGATTAAAGATGCAAAAGTAGGGTTTGTATTAAAAGTGGCAGAAGACTTGTTTATGATAAGAGGGATTTCTGATGTTGCTATTAAAGACATTGCTGATGAAGCAGGCATAGGGGAAGCTACTGTATATCGTTATTTCAAAAATAAGAATAATATAATTATTCAATGCGCGATGAATTTAGGTGAATCTACTTTTGAAGATTATTTCGATTTATCTAAAGCAAAAACTGGATATGAAAAATTAGATATTTTCTATAATGCATATTTAAAGACATTTAGAAAAAAGCCATCTAATTTTTACTTCATTAAAGAATTTGATTCCTATATGAGCTCACATAGTGAAGCACCTCTTGAAGAATATGAAAACGGCTTAATTCATACTTTCCAAGATATTTTTATGGATGCATATAATTTGGGTTTAAAAGATGGGACTGTTAAGGAAATAAATGATATTCAAACATTTTATTTTTCTACAACGCACTCTCTTTTAGAATTATGTAAGAAACTATCTATGAAGAAAGACATCTTAGAACAAGACAAAGCACTTAAAAAATCTAGTGAAATCAAATGTCTTGTCAATATAATATTAGAGTATATTAAGAAATAGAAATTATTTGAGGAAAAAAGTTATGGATGATAAAGAAATGGAAGAAAAATACGAAAGAACCGCTAAGAAGTTAAGAGCCTTAGGTATTATTTTATTAATTGTTGGTATTGGTTGTGTAGTAACTGGAACAGCAGATTTAATTATATCTAGTTCGTCTTGGGAAGAACCTACGCTTTTCTGGTTGAGTTTTGTTGGCTTTCCTTTTATTGCCGGTGGAGGAATTTGCACATCATTCGGCTTTCACAAAAAAGTTAGTGGCTACATGATGTCTCAACAAGCGCCAGTTGCTAAAGATTATGCAAACTACATGATTGATGGTACTAGTGATAGCGTTAGTAATATGGCTGGTAAAGTTGCAAATAGTGTTAATGATTCTTCTAAAGTTGAAGGAGTAGACGCTAATACATGCTCAAAATGTGGAACACATAATCCGCTTGGTGCAAAATTCTGTTCTAAATGTGGCGCTGCATTAACTAAGAAATGTCCATATTGTGGAGCTGAAAATGATGATGGAGCTAAATATTGCAATAATTGCGGTAAAAGCCTCTTTTAATTTAAAAAAATTTTTAATAATTGAACAGTTTCTAGTGATTTAATCGTTTTATAAGTAGGGGTAACGAAATATGAAAAAAAGCAAATTATTTATTCTTCTAGGAACTGTTTTTTCTTTAGCAGCATGTGGTGGCGATGTCAAAGGAATTAGAGGTGCTTCTATTTTAAGAGAGCCTTCTAAAACTGGTACTTCTTATGATTATCGTGAAAATGATTATTTAGAGTTTAAAAGAAAACTATGTGACTTCTCAACAAAGTTCTCTGAATCTTTTTTAAAAAATAAATTCAAAGATAACGAAAATATTTTATCTTCTCCATTTTCATTAGAAATGTGTTTAGGATTGGCAGTTTGCTCTTCTAGTGGCAAAACTAGACAAGAACTATTAGACACTTTAGAATTCGATTTTACTACTTTTAATAAATACTATAAAAGACTATATGTTGAACATAATCTCTCTAAGTTAAACGATGAAAACGATTTGATGTTTCAAATAATGTGCTCTAATTCTATTTGGATCGATAATGATATTAAATTATTAGATAGTGGTCTTGATGCTCTTAGAGACGATTATAGCTGTTATTCATATGAGACTGATTTTAGCAGCAAAGATGCTAGCAAAGCTATTGGAGAATTTATAAATATTCAATCAAAGGGATTACTTAAACCAACTTTGGACTTTGATCCTAGAACATTATTTGTTTTGATGAATACTTTATATCTTAAGGATATTTGGAATGTTTTTGGAGAAGACATTAATTATTCAAATGACCCTAATCATTATTTTGTTAATAGCAATAAGGTAAAATCTTCTAAAAAACTTTTAAGAGGTTACTATGAAATAGGAAAAGCTATAATGACTGAAGATTATTCTTCTTTCTATACTTCAACGCTTAATGGATTTGAAATATATTTTATAAAACCTAATGATGGCAAAGATTTAAAAACTGTCTTTAATAAAGACGCGATGGACTATGTTTTAGGTAATAATTACGTTTTAGTAGATGATGAAAAGAAAGAAGAATATTATACTCGCGCAATATTCCCAGAATTTAATGCAAGTTGTGACACTGATTTAACTTCAATACTTATGCATGATTTTAATATTACTTCTTTATTTGACAGTGAAAACTGTAAATTCTCTAATTTAACTGATGAAGCTGTTTTTTGTAAAGAAGTTCGCCAAATTGCAAAACTCGATGTTAATAAAAAAGGCATTGAAGGAGCAGCAGTAACTTACATGACAAGTAACGGAACTGCAGCACCAGATGAAAAATATACAAAAGTCTATGAGGATTTTGTTGTAGATAAAGAATTTGGCTTTATATTAACTTATTGTGATAGCGTGTTATTCTCTGGTGTTATTAATAATATCGATAAATAATTCGTTTTGGCGCTGATTCGATAATTTATTTCGGTTTTTATTGTTAGATGACAAGTTTAATGCAACGATAATAAAAAAATCTATTAGATGAAAAAATGTTTTAAGTTTTGTTGCGTTAACATGTCATAAATTTGACAAGTTACATATTCATAATTAGAATATTGAGCATAACAAAAACACA
>JAILIF010000102.1 GCA_024695405.1 Bacilli bacterium | reverse complement strand
TGCTGTATCTCAAATGCTTACTCAAAAATTAGATAATCAAATAACTAGATTCTATTACAAAAAGAAAAGCAGCGGCCTTTCTCACAAGGTAGCTGCGGTTGCGTCCTGTCGTAAACTAGCTTGTTGCGTGTTCGGCATGCTAAAGAACAGGACTTGTTTCGAAACTATCTAGATTATAAATCATTTTTTGATTTTTACATATATTGGTAGTTGTTTTTGTCGTGGAGTGAATATTTTACTTGCTTTTGCTTATCTAATTTTTATTTAAAATTATTTTTATTAAATATATCGCCTCGGATGGCGAAACAAACGTTATTAAAGAAAGTGATATTATTTATCAATTGCCTATTTATATGCTGATGTTTATTAAAACATTTAAATGATGACACTTAATTATTGCTCGAGAAATTTTTATAATTAGTACTTGGAGGAGGATATATAGATGAAACTCAAAAAGCATTTGTTTGTAATCCCTTTAATTACTATTTGCACTGCTTGTTCAAATCGAGATTACGAAGCTTTTGGAGATTTGAATAAAGAACAAGTTAAAAATATATGTGAATCATATTCAGAGAGAGTTTATGGTTCTAAAAAAGAGGCTTCTTTTGTTTCGATTGATCGAAATCTTGGTAACTTTAAAAATAACACAGTTTTTGTAAATATATTAGAATATAAAAAAGATGGAGTTGACTTTAATGACGCAGAAGTTGATATTTATTTGATTTCTGAGACACTTCCAAAGACGTATTACAACAAATACACTTATATTTGTAGTTTGGCGGACTATTCATATGGGTTCGATGTTTATGTTGAACAGAAAGGCTCCTTTACAGTTCAAGAAGCCTATGACAATAGTTATTTAACTGATGAAGACATTGCAGTTTTAACTAATAATTTTAAATATACGCTTAGTGTCTAATTTGCTTATTAATATAACGATTTTAAATTAAGCTATCGCGATAGAAGGCTATGAACCTGGTCAGGATAGGAATATAGCAGCCATAAGTAGTTCTTCTATGTGCGTTGGTTTTTTATTTAAAATTATTTTTATTAAATATATCGCCTCGTATGGCGAAATAAATATAAATAAAGAACTATCTAGACATCTAATATAAATATAGTGTTTTGCAGTTTTCCTCATTATAGGCCTATTTTTACTTGCAGTTTTCCCCAAAAAATACTGTTTTTTACTTGCAGTTTTCCCGTAAATCATAATCTAGGCATTAAAAAGCTAAAAAGAAAAATAAAAGAGAAACGCAATTTGTTGCTGAAAGAAAAAATGAGTTCGATTAATCGCATCGCCTCGAATGGCGAGTATTTATAAGATTATTGTTGATTATTACTTCTTTAAATGAGAATATCTTAGTAAGGATTATGAGTAACGTATTTTAATTACGTTATTGCTTGGATAAGTTTTGGGTTATGGGATTAGACTGAGCGTTTAATTCTTTTTTATTATTTCGCCTCGTATGGCGAATAAATATATTTTCTTTGCGTATTTCTATAAATAAAGGGGGCACTAATAATTATAGTGTAATTATGAATTAATTATGATAAAATTTGAATGGGATGAAAATAAGAACTCTAAAAATAAGATTAAACACGGAGTGAGTTTTGAAGAAAGTGTGTCGGTATTTTATGACGATAATGCTTTGTTAATATACGATCCCGACCATAGTGATTATGAAGATAGATTTATTATCATAGGTCTTAGTATCAAAAATAGTATTTTGGTTGTATGCCATTGCTGTAAAGAAGAAAACATTATTAGAATTATTTCTTCAAGGAAGGCAACAAAAGGTGAAACAGCACAATATATTGAAAGGAATAAATTATGAGAGAAGAATACGATTTCAAAGAGGCAGTTAAGAATCCATATGCTAAGCAATTAAAAAAACAAATTACCATTAACATAAATGAAGATGTTTTGGATTATTTTAAATCAATGGCAGTAGAAACAGGTATTCCATATCAAACATTGATTAATTTGTATCTATTAGACTGTAAGAACAATTCTAGAAAACTACATTTCTAATATTTTAAGACGCGACACCTGGTGTAGCGAATTAATTAATTATATTAGCTTTTTAAATTTCGTCCGTACAGTGTGCGATTTTGTTTTTTTATTCTTATTATGTTAAAAGGTGCCACGCTGTGGCACTAATTATGGAGAGCACATTCTAATAGGCATTTATTAAAGCCCAGTATCGCTTCGAATGGCGAGTATTTATAACATTATAGTTGATTATTACTTCTTTAAATGAGAATATCTTAGTAAGGATTATGAGTAACGTATTTTAATTACGTTATTATTTGGATAAGTTTTGGGTTATGGGATTAGACTGAGCGTTTAATTCTTTTTTATTATTTCGCCACGAAAGGCGAATTAAAACTTTTTATATATTCAATGGGAGGTAGCAAATGAATGATATAAAAGAATATAAGTATTTAGACGAAGCATTCTATAAGAGCGTTAAAGAAGTATTAGAACAGTCTAGAAAAAGAATATACCGCAATATTCAAAGTGAGATGGTTCTTACTTATTGGCAGATAGGTAAGATGATTGTTGAAAAGCAAGGTGGTGAATCGCGTGCAAAGTATGGTGATGGTCTTATTAAGGAACTTTCTATTCAAATGACAAAAGATTTTGGCAAGGGATTTACAATATCGAATGTTAAATATATGAGGCAATTTTATTTAGCGTTTCAAAAAAGCCACACACTGTGTGGCCAATTGAGTTGGTCACATTATAGACTTATATTAAGTCTAGAAGACGAAAACGCTAGGAATTTTTATATTCAAGAAGCTATTGATGGGAATTGGAGTGTTAGACAACTTCAAAGAGAAATACATACATTCTCATATCAACGTTATTTAGCAAGTAAATGTAACCATGATGTTGTTGATGACACTGCTAAAAAAGAGCCATCATTTGATCCTAAGGAAATAATCAAGGATCCATATGTATTAGAATTTGCCGGGCTGAAACCTGATTCATCTTTTTATGAAAGCGATCTAGAACAAGCTCTTATTACTCACTTAAATGAATTCTTACTTGAACTTGGTAGTGGCTTTGCTTTTGTAGCGAGACAAAGAAGGTTCGATATGGATGGACGCAACTTCTACGTTGATTTAGTTTTATATAATTACAAACTGAAATGTTTTGTTCTTATTGATTTAAAACGTGGTGATTTAACTCATCAAGATATTGGACAAATGCAGATGTATGTAAATTACTATACTAGAGAACTTATGGAACCAGGAGATAATCCTCCGATTGGAATTATTCTAAGTACAGATAAAAGTGATACTTTGGTTAAATACACTCTTCCTTTAGATAACAAACAAATATACGCATCAAAATATATGCTTTATTTGCCTAAGGAAGAAGAATTACAGAATGAAATGAATAAACAAATAAGATTATTTAACGAAAGAGAAAAGAACAAATAACATTAATTTTCAAAAAAGCCACGCGTTGCGTGGCCAATTATATTTAAATTGAAGAATGAAAGGAAATAAAATATGGCGAATTTTGTTCAAAGTGAAAATAATTTATTAGAAATTGCAGCTTGTGGAGGAAAAGAAAATTTTAAGAATATACATTTAGCGAATCTTGCTACATTAGCAGAGGACGAGCGATGGAAAACTTCGACTGGAGAAGATTTCGATATACTTTTCTATTACATTGTTAAATTGTTTGAAATTCTAAAAAAGCAGAATAAAGTTGTAAAAAGTGAAAATGATGACTTGCTCGTTTTTAATACAGGCTTAATGACAGATAATGGTGAAGATATTTATGGTTGCTGCGTAAAGAATTCAAGATACGGAGAAGAAGATTGGATACCAGAATGGTTTTTCAAAGGCTTTAAAAAAGAAAGCGATAGATTTTTTACTTTTTATACTTTTGAAAAGCCAAAAATAGTTACTTTTAATGATGACCCAGATGCTCTAAATTTTGATCCAAATGCAAACTTGGAGTTTAATTCTGACCATATCTTTTTGACGATCATTGGGATGAAGAGGGCCGTTTTCCTGAAGAATTAAAGAACTTCGGCAAGAAAGTTGCGTGTGCTCTTATAAAAGATGCATTCAATGTATCTATTGCAAAAGCACGTAGAAATTACAGATTAGCAGTTCCCCAATATTATCTCGGGAAGATAATGTTTTTATTACCTGTTTATATCCATATAAATGATGAGGAAACAATTACATTGGCTATTGCAATTGAGAAAAATGAGAATGGCACATATAGAGCAAATACAATTTTTGATCTTGATACCGCTTATAAAAAAGCTAGATTAGTAACAAAGCCAGAATCTAACTGGCTAATTCCCTAAAAAAATATTGAAAACTAAGTGCAGATTGATATATCATATTTTTGTCATTAAGGACACCATTAAAATTAGCTTGATTAAAACTTGAAAACAGCCAGAAAATGGCTGTTTTCTTTTCCATTATTTATAAAAATGAAATGAATAAGAAATTATGATTATTTAATGAAAAAAAGAACAAACATTATTAATTTTCAAAAGTGAACGCAGTGAGTTCACAATTGAGTTGGACTCACTATAAGTATCTACTGAAATTGCTGTCTATATAAAGAATAAAGAAGAAGCGAAAAGAAGAATACGATTTCACAGAACCAGTTAACAATCCATATGCTAAGCAATTAAAAAAGCAAATTACTATAAATATAAATGAAGATGTTTTAGATTATTTTAAATCAATGGCAGTAGAAACAGGTATTCCATATCAAACATTAATTAATTTGTATCTATTAGATTGTAAAAATAACTTTCGAAATAGTTTTGTAATTTACGTCTAATTAATCTTTTTGAGAAGTAAGTATATCTTTTATAGTTTTAAGTTAGTTATAAGTAACTATAATGCTGTTTCATTTATTTTTGTGTTAGTTTAATAATTAAATGCAACTGTCTAGAAAAGTAAGTCTCGTGCGCACGTATAGCAAAATAGTTTGAGTGCAATTTTTTGTATTGTTTATACCGATTTTTAAAGTTATATTAATGTTAGAAAGCATAACAAAAGGA
>JAILIF010000091.1 GCA_024695405.1 Bacilli bacterium | reverse complement strand
TATGGTAAAAGATTTAAACGTGCTTGTAGCTCAGCGCGTCTGTTAAGTAACTCTTGAATTTTAGCAACTAAATTTTCCATACAATACCTCCTTAGGGAACTTTTCGCTTTGATTATATTATATTTGTTCCCTAAATTCAATATAAGCTGTGCTCTAACACAAGCAAAAAGAAATGTTTCCAATAGGAACAGCTAAGCATCGATATAACGCGCCTTTTCAATAGACATGTTACTGGTGACAAGAAGGTTGCCACAAATGTTGAAAATCACAAAGAAAAAAATATTACTTAATGAGTATCGGCTCTAAAAATTCTATTTAAAAAGTATAAAAAATACTTTATTGTTTCAAAGATAAACCCACAATTGTTTCAACATTAATGCGGACTGCATTCGCGCTGATAAAACCCTATTTTACAGAGGTTGTAAGTACATTAGTGCTGATGCGATTTATTTATCATAATATTTCCAGTGAAATCCGCCTGCCAATCCTCCATTTTTTAATGAATTAAATATATTTCCAGTTCTTCTTTCTGCTTCTCTTGCACTTTCATAAATAATATTTGTTTCGACACATTTAATCGGTTTTTTTATTTTGTTTATACGCGGAGACCAGTTATTAAGTTCGTCCTCGAAACAAAAATGTAAACCATGAGTTTTGCTGTGGCTTTTTAAAGCTCCGCACAAACTTGTGCGTGGTATTCCTAATTCTCTAGCTGCAATTACTGATGATGCATATTTTATTTTCGTTTCTATACAAATAATAGGTTTTTCTACAGTTTTATTTATAGTATTTTTGCCGTTGTAATCCTTTTCATAACAGAACGACAATTTATTTGCTGTTTTATTAACCCCTCTACAGCAACTGCTTATGCTCGAATACCTTGTTCCGGTATCAAGTGATGCAGCACTAATTGTTTTATAATGTTTTCCGGTATTAATACAAACAACAGGTGACTCATCACTATTTTGCTTTATTTGGTAAACATCTCTTTCATAATAAAAGCAAAAATGCAATCCACCAGCAGCATTTAGTTCTCTATGAGAGCAGCACTTTAGAATAGAACCACTATTTATGCCTGTTTTAGAAGAAGCATCTTTTGCGTTTTGATATGTTTCATTCCTTTCAAAACAATAGATTTTTTCGTTCTTTTTAAAAGAAACTTCTGGGGGCATCCAGTTTTCAGTATAGTCAGATTCATAACACCAATAGTATCCGTTTGCTTTTCTACATTTTCTCTGACAGCATTGAATAATTGACCCTCCACTAAATCCAAATAGATTACAAGCTTCAGTAATCGAATTAAAAATTCTTATTACCTCCATTTCATCGTTTATTTGACAAACAGGAGATACTAAATCATTTTTCTTTGGTTTCCATGATGAATTATAAGCCTCTTTGTAGCACCAATAGTATCCTTTAGCACTTACTTTTCTTCCTTCACAGCACATTCTTATTCTTGAAGCGTTGTTATCAGTACCATCTAAAAATCTAGAAGCTTCTCCAGTACTTGGGAACTCATTAATAATTTTTAATGTTTTAATATCAATTTGATAAACCGGATAGCCCAAATGCTCGCCACTATCTCCACCCAAAGTCATGTTATACCCATTCGAGTTTTCATATCCTATGTAAGAGCGATAATGTTTAATCCAATATATTTCTCTCTCATTGGCTGAAGACTGGTTTAATATATTTTCATCTAAAATAGTATGCGAAAAATTTTCCCAACCATATTTCTCAATTGCTCTTGCAAAGACTGATAATCCTCTTTTATGAAAATAACCTAATCCATTCTTCCACCTTAATGAAGTTGTTTGTTTCGTTTGACCTATATAGACTTTCCCGTTTATCAAATTAGTATGTTTATATATTAGCCAACTCATTTATTTTCCCCGGTTTGTTTTGCAAATTTTCTAAAATGCCAAAAATTCATAAAGAATTTTAATTATTTTTTACTTTAGTAAGCAAACATACAGTTTCAACATGGCAGGTCATTGGGAACATATCCACAGGTTGAATATAAGTTACTTTATAATATTTAGACAAATAATTTATGTCTCTTGCTAATGTTTCTGGATCACAAGATACATAAATAACATTCTTAACTTTTTTGTTAATCAATGTATCAAGGAATACCTCATCACTACCTTTTCTAGGAGGATCCATGATAACTACGTCCAATTCTCCATCGAAAGAAGAAATATATTTTCCTGCATCATCGCATGCGAAAGTCACATTACTAATATTATTTCTTTTCGCGTTTTCTACTGCGTTCTTACTAGCGAACTTATTTAATTCAACGCTATATACATGTTTTGCTTTGCTACTTGCAATAAGGCCAATTGTGCCTACACCTGCATACGCATCTAACACTACTTGGTTTTTATCATCGTTTAATAAGTTGAGTGCGGTTTTATATAACACTTCTACTTGTTCTGGATTAACTTGGAAGAAGCTAGATGCGGAAATATTAAAAGTTAAATCACAAATCTTATCTTGGATATATCCTTTTCCATACAATACTTTTTCATGTTCACCCAAGATAACATTTGTGTGTCTTGAGTTAACATTTTCCACTACTGTAGTTATTTCAGGATGTAACTTAATTAATTCATCAATAAAATTTCTTTGACCAGGAAAGTTCATCGTTGAGGTTACTAAAACTACCATTAGTTCATCAAAGTGAAGAGATGTTCTAATTAATACATATCTTAAGATACCTTTACCTGTATCTTCGTTATATGTAGATATCTTATGTTTTTCTAAAAGAAGTTTAATATCCCACAAAATAGGAGCTGCTTTCTTATTTTCAATTGCGCACTCTTTCACAGGCATAATAATATGGGAGTTTTCTTTATAGAAACCATATATAACTTTTCCATTTCTATCTTTAGAGAAAGGAACTTGAATCTTATTTCTATAGTTATATGGATTCTTTGCGCCTATACATGGCTTAACTTCAGCATCTACTTTGCCAATACGTTTAATCGCGTTCTTAACACGGTTAGTTTTAAATACTAACTGCGCTTTATAATCTATTTGTTGATACTGACATCCACCACAAGATGTACATATCTTACATTTTGGTTGGATTCTATCTTTTGATAACTTAAATAGTTTTTTAACTTTACCAAAGTAGACACCCGCTCTTTGATAAAGAAGTTCTATATCTGCTTCTTCTCCAGGAAATAATCCATCAACAAAAACAATATCTTTTTGAAGTTTAATTACTCCCTTACCTTCACTTGATAAATCTATACATGTACCGTGAACTATTCTTTGCATGCCAACATTATATAACAAATATTGTTATTCTTTTAATACTTACATATAATGTAGCAGTATTTTCGAGGTATCAATTATGAAATCAATTAAGTTATTACTCTTATTAGGATTATTAACAGTCACAGGTTGTGAAACAGAAGATGCACAAACTAGTTCAACTAATAACGAAGCAACAAGTGATATTGTCGTAGAAAGAGATGAAACAGAAAGCAGTAATAACGAAGCAACTACTCCAGATAATAACAATGAGAATTCATCAGAAAATACTTCAAACTCTAATGAAGAAAATACTGATACTAATAATGAGAACTCTAAAAACGAAAATACTGAGAATTCAAATACAGAAGAAAATAATGAAAATAACGGAGAAAATACTTCAACTGAAGATCAACCAATAAACACAGACGAAGAACTTTCTTATAAAATCAATTTATATAACCCAACTTGTGGAACATTTAGTAAAGAAGTCTTAGATACAAGATTAAAAGAATACATTAATGAAGAAGCAAAAACTGATTTAGTTAGTTCAATTAAAAACTCTAACTGCCAAATAGGCGCTAACTTCCCTACAAAAGGTAATAATGTTCTTATTGTTGGTTCATCTAGTTCTGCAGGATCATTAGCTTTCACATTTACAAAATCAGTCAAGAAAGTATCTATTACCGCTCAAACATATCATAAACCTTACACAAACCAAGGTGTTGATTATCCTAATGTAGATGCTAATTCAGAATTAGAAATAACTACAGATGGTGCTTCACCAGTCTTTAGAATGGATTTAAAGCCTACTGAAGATAGTCCTATTGAAAAAACAATGAATATTGAAATCACAAATACAACATTAACTCTATCAAGTGTTACCGATAGCAAAGGAAGAGTATTCATCAAAGAAATTACTTTCGTTTTATAATATGGAATTTGGTTGGATTAACCTTTTTGGTGGTATTCTTGTTGTCCTTATATTAATTCCAAATATCGTTTATGCGATTAAATTTAAGGATGAAAAGAATCTATGCACTAATAAGATTATGAATATCATTGAACAAATAGGAAGATATGCATGCATTCTTTTCATGTGGTTTCCTTTACTAGTTTGGAAATTTGGTTTCGCCACTTCTACTGAAATGGTTATCTATATGCTTTTAAATGGCTTGCTAATTATTGTTTATTGGATACTCTTCTTTATTTACATGAAAAAGAAAAATATGGGCATAGCTCTTTCATTAGCCATAATCCCATCATGTATTTTTCTTTTTAGTGGAATCCTATTAAGGCATTGGCTACTAGTTGGATTTGCTTGTCTATTCGCAATTGGTCATATATTCATTACTTATATCAACCATAAGAAAAAGGCATCAGAATAACTGGGCCAATATAATTAATTTTATTTTATTAATTCGTTTAGGTTCTCAACATATATATGCGAATACTTTAATTTTTGCTCACGTGTTGGTTCACTAGCTTTATCTGCAACTCCAATAGTTATATATCCATTTTCGTATGCAGTTTGTAAGCTGGTTGATATATCTTCAACCACTATTGTATTAGCTTTATCTATATTAAAGTTTTCATTAACAATTTCATAAATCCTTGGAGAGTGTTTACCTTCCTTAACAGAATTTACGTCCACTATATAATCAAAATAATCAAATATACCTAACCTTTTCATACAAGGTTCATACAGTTCTTTATCATTTGCGGTCGCTAAAGCAATTTTAACACTGTTATTTTTTAAATATTCTAAGAATTCTTTTACATATGGTTTAAGTTGGATGTAATTAAGATATTGATCTTTAGATGCATCTTGCCATTCTTTTATAATTTCTTCTTCACTTTCCTTAATACCATATGTAGTTTTGGTGTATGTTGCAGTAGCTTTAAGTCCTAAATGGCAGATAGCATCAAAATATCCATTAGGGATTTCCATTCCTCTTCTAGCAAAAAAGTTAGTATCTATATCATGCCAGATACCAGTGGAATCGATTAGTGTACCATCTAGGTCTAATATCGCTAATTTGATTTCTCTCTCTAATAATTTCATTATTCGTTTTCTTCTGATGGAATTTCGTGTGCTTTTTGTAAACTCCATTTAGTAATTAATGGACCCACTAATTCATAAACTAGAGTAGCACATAAAACTACGGTAACGATAATGTTTCCTATATTATCTACTTTGAATGCTTCCATACCACTAATCTGGTTAGCCATACCAATAGCGACACCAGCTTGTGGCAACAAAGTTAAACCTAAATACTTTTTAATAACAGGTTCTTGTCTAGTAATAGATGAACCAATAAACGCGCCAAAATATTTGCCTAAACTTCTGGCAATAATGTAGGCAACAAATATAACAATTGCAGCAACTAACGTAGAAGCACTACTACTTTCTAATATTGACGTAGCACTTACTGCTAAAGATGCACCAGATAAAACAAAGAATAAAGTAAACAAGAATCCAGTCCATCTTTCCATTAAATCAATATCTCTAGAAATTGTTGGAGCGGTCGTTGAGTTACCAAAGTTAACATATACCGCGCCAATCATCATACAAGTTAATAAATTAGAGAATTCTAAATTCTCACCATTAATCTTAATTGTGTTAAGTGCGTTTATAACGCCTACACCTAATAAAGTGAATGCGATAATAACAATAATGTGGTTACTTCTACTTCTAAAGAACTTCATTATTAAGTGCATAAAGTAACCCAATATAAATCCAACTGCAAGTGAACCGATAATTTCTAATAAAGGAATAAGTACTATAGTAACAATAGAAATAGCTTCCCCACTAACAATGACCTTAGCGACTGAAGAAGATATAGCAAATACAATCAAACCAACTGCGTCATCAAACGCAACTACAGGTAAAAGAATATCTACTAAAGCGCCTCTTGCTTTATATTGATGTATAACCATTAATGTTGCTGCAGGTGCTGTTGCAGTAGCAATAGCGCCTAAGCATATAGCAATCGCAATATTTACATGCAATATCAAACAAACTACTACTAGTACAATATCTACTAAGATAGCAGCTAATAATGCTTGAAATAAAGTAATAATGGCCATCTTGCTACCATATGCTTTTATCTTTGATAATTTAAACTCTTCGCCAATAGATAAGGCAATAAAGCCTAACGCTATAGAACTACCAAATCTATTTGTGTTAGTTAACGTATCTTTTAACGATTCATCATAGTTAGGATTAGTATATCCAAATGTATCCATAAGAATAAAAACAATCGCAAGTAAAAGACCAACAACAAGATATCCTGTAACATTTGGTAATTTGATTAATCTAGTAACTCTAGTAGCAATTAATCCGAGTATTAATAAGATGCCTAACAATAATACGTAATTCATAAACTCAAACTATTTTAGTCTTATTTTTTAATAAATCAAGAGGAGCAAAATAAAAATGAGCCAATGGCCCATTTTTATCATTCTTAATTAAAATTAAACGTTAAGAACTCTTAAGATACTGCCGTTTAAGATCATGAGGATTAAGTCTAAGATCCAAACAATTGTGAATCCAAAGATTAATCTGATGATTGCTGCAACAATTGCGCCATCTTTAATTCTTGTAAAGACACCACAAATCCAAGCAGTAAATGGAATGATGGCTAAGATAATAGAAACAATTCTATCTAAGCCAAAATAATCTTTTTTACTTGTTGCCATTTTCTATTGCTCCTTAATATTTATAATTATAAAATGCTTTAGGGAGAAAATAACAATGAAAAATAGAAAATTTTATTATATTGCCATTGCTCCATTTGTTCTCGGTATCATTTTTGGTTCATTTTTTGACTTAGAAATCAATAAAGCATTATATGCTCCTAATAATGCATTTGGTTTAGGATTCGCTGCTTTTGGACCTTGGATTGGATATGGATTTTTAGTACTTTTATGTGGATTTTTCCATAGATTTGCAATTAAAGAAAAGAATATATGGTTAAAGATTGGATTCTTTTTATTAAGTGCAGCAGGTTTAGTAGTATCAGTTAAATTATCCGCTGATAAGGTTACATCTATAAATGGATTTAATTGTCCAGATTGGACATGGTTATGGATTATAATTGTTGCAATACTATTTATTCCACTATTTATCTTGGGAGATAGATATGGGAAGAAAACTGATGATAAAGCAATATTATGGATTATGGTCATTCTTGCAGGATTCATGTTAATTGAATTAGTACCAATCGCTCAAATTCTTAAGAATGTAATGAGACGTCCTAGATATAGAGTTGTTGCAGAAGAATTATTTAATAATAATGTAATCTTTATGGATTGGTGGAAACCATATAAGAAATATGCAACTTTGAAAGAACAATTTGCAGAAGGATATCCTAGTTTCTCTGAACAATTCAAATCATTCCCTAGTGGACACGCTAGTGTTGCTGCTCTTCTTATCTTTGGTTTACCTTACTTAACATTCATTGAACCTAAACTCAAAGGTAAAGAAAACTTACTATTTGGAATTGGATTAGGATTCACTATTCTTATGGCATTCTCGAGAATGACTGTAGGTGCTCATTACTTAAGTGACGTATCATTTGGCGCATTTTTAATGGTTATATGCTGTATCGCCGCAAATGAAATCATCTTGAAGTATTTTATCAAAGATAAAGAAAAAGTCGCTGAAGAGCCTCAAAAAGAAGAAAGTAAAACTGCTGAAGAATAAAATGAACTACCGATAATAAGATGAGACCCAAATGTTAGATTAACTAACATGATGGTCTTTTCTTATATGAGGTTTACAAAAGAAATTTTATTTAATTGTTTCCAATAGTTTAGTAGTATACAAATCTATCAAATAGTCGTTAATCTTCTTGCCGTCTTCATTATTAATTTTGCAATAAATAGTTTTCTTATGTTCTATACGTAATTCATCATCATAACGTAAAGAAAATGACACTAAATCAAATGAATCATAAAAATCATAATATACATCTTGCTTGTATTTAGCGAATCTACAACTGAACTTTGCTTTTGAATTTGGAAAATACGAAGAATTTGTATATGTGAAACTACTTAAATAATTTACAAAAGCCTCATTATCATCAGGATAAAAAGCGGATGAATATTGATCTTTTTCCTTATCATAATATTTAATATTTACATTAACTTCGCTCATTAAAGAAAAATATTTAGATGCAGTATCAAATGAATCAGTGTACTCATTCTCTTTTTCAATTATTTCTTGATATCCTCTAATTTCTTCGTCACAAGAATCATGTATGGACTTAGCTATTTCTGGATCTATATGGTAATAAAAATGATAGACAGGACCAAAACCACCATAGCCACTACTTATATCAACATATCCATTTTCATAAACAGTCATTGCTTGACCATCAAAAGAATTTCCGCGTTTATAAACAAAATAGTTTTTGTCTTCTTCGATTTTGTCTTTTTGTTCGTATGATGTAATATTTTTCAGATGTTTTCTAACGTTTCCGATATAATCTGTCCAACCATAGTTATTAATCAAATCATTTGTTGTAGTTTCATATTTCCAAGGCTCATCACTGCTATAAGCAGTAGCGCTTATAAACATCGTAGGAGTGCGATATTTATCTTCCTCTTTGTCAGGAAGTTTGCATCCAGCCAATCCTAATAGCGAAATTAAAACAATACTAAATTTTATCTTTTTCATAATCTATATCCCCCTTAAAAATACGATTAATAATATCTTTTCTGTCAAAAAAATATGAGACTATATATACATATATCAAAATAAGGCAAAAAAGAAAAGAGTCTGATGGGATACAAACTTAATAGGTCTCCAATAAATATCCACCGGACAATCCGGTGGTTTTTCATAGACGGGCAGATATTAGCCGTCTAATACCAGCCGCCCTCCTCAAGGGCGAATGCGAACCATCGCTTGCTTTGGTTACTAGCTACCCGTAAACGGGTCTTCGTCGAAGTCGATTGTCAATTGGACAACGGCTTCGTCTTCTTTTAATTGATTCCTGATGTATTCGGCTATTTTGGCTTTATTCTTGCCAACCGTATCCACGTAATAGCCTCTACACCAAAACTCT
>JAILIF010000085.1 GCA_024695405.1 Bacilli bacterium | reverse complement strand
ATTTTTCATTAAAGAACCGACAATAATATCAGCTCCAACGTGGCCTGGTTCTTTTTCTTCAACGAGTTCACCATAACAGTTATCTACCATGATGATGACACTTTTATTAACACTTCTAATTTCTTTAATTACTTTTTCAATTTTTTCTATAGTTAATGAATCTCTAGAAGAATATCCTCTAGAACGTTGAATCTCAACTAACTTAACATCTTTTTTACTTAACCTACATTTAATCTCGTCATAGTTGAAGTCGTTGTCTAATAAATCAATTTGTTCATATTTGATTCCTGAACATTTTAAAGATTGAGTAGAATCTCCGCATAATCCAATCATTTCTTGTAGGGAATCATATGGTTGTCCAGTAATAGAAATTAATGTATCACCTGGTTTAAGTAGTGCAGTAAACGCAATATATATTGCGTTTGTGCCACTCATTATTTGCGGTCTTACTAAAGAATCTTCAGTTCCTAATACTGTTGCGAAGATTGCTTCTAATTTATCTCTACCAGTATCGTAGTTACCATAACCATTGATATCTGCAAAATCTGTATACGAAACTTTATTACTAATAAATGCGGAAAGAATACGGTTTGAATTAACCATAGAGACTCTATCTATTTCTTTATAAATATTTTCTAAATCTTTATCTGATTGTTCTGCTAGAGAGAGTATATTTTTATCAATTTGTTCTAAAACCATATTTGTTCCTCGCGCTTAATACAATAGCATAATTTACTAAGCTAGTAAAAATTATTGAAAGGAAATTACTTTTGACCTAAAATCTTTAACATGATATTTGAGGTATTAGCGTACATTACTGGAGCATTAATAGTTATTAACGGGCTATTTATCTTCATCTTTCCACAAAGAAATAGAACGACGATTTTTAAGCTCATCAATGATGTAATGACTGCACTTAATGGAGTGTTCATTTATTACGCAACAGCTAATACTTTAATCTTAGTGAGTGTCGGAACTTGCGTTGTTGGAGTTTTTAGAGATATAGTCTTTGGACTTAGAAAAAAATATAAACCACTCAATCACATTGCTTGGCCAATCGCTTTTGCTACTATCAACTTATGTTCGTTATTCTTAACTTATAACGGCTTTATGTCGGTCATGCCTGTAGTTGGTACTGCTGTATCTTGTATGACTTTATATTTTTATGATCAAAGAATTGTAAAATCTGGTGCGATATTCTGCCAGACAGTATATGTAATTTATTTTTCAGTTTTAATTCGTTCTACTGGTGCGTTGACTATATTCTCGTTAATTGCAGCAGCTACTACATTATTAGGTTCTATTATTGGATTAATTTATATCATTATTCATAAGAATAAAAAAGACGTGCAAGTTAATTCAAATAATGAAATGATTATTAAAGAGGCTAAATAGTATGAGCAATATTTTTGTGAAGAATTATGTTTCAACATTAGATGTAGTTGAAACCCAAAAAGCTATTAAATTGATTAAGAATAGTTTTGAAAAGAATTTAGCTAGAAATTTAAAGCTCGCTAGAGTAAGTGCTCCTTTATTTGTTGAACCAGAAACTGGTTTAAATGATAACTTATCAGGTAAAGAAAAAGCAGTTTCCTTTAATCTTATTAATAATAAGAAATTAGAAATCGTTCAATCTTTGGCAAAATGGAAAAGATACGCATTAAAGAAATATTCTTTAAAAGGTTTATATACTGATATGAATGCTATCCGTCCTAATGAAGTAACAGATAATCTTCACTCTTTATATGTCGACCAATGGGACTGGGAAAAAGTAATCACTGTAGAAAAACGTAATGTAGATTATTTAAAGAATATCGTTGGTAGAATCTACAATGCATTCTTAGAAACATATGATTTAGTTTGTAAGGATTATAAGTTTAAAAATAATTTACCAAATGAAGTTTTCTTCATTTCTTCAGAAGATTTATTAAAGAAATACCCTAACTTAAATTCTAAAGATAGAGAAAGAGAAATCTGCAAAGAACATAAAGCGGTATTCTTAATGAATATTGGTAATAAATTATCTAACGGAACTATCCATGATGATCGTGCAGCCGATTATGATGACTGGGCACTCAATGGTGATTTATTGCTTTACTATCCTTTATTAGATATGGCTTTTGAAATCTCTAGTATGGGCATTAGAGTTAATAAAGATTCTTTAATGTCTCAATTAACAGAGAAAAATGAATTATTTAAACTAGATATGCCATACCATCAATCTATCTTAAAAGATGAACTTCCATTAACAATTGGTGGTGGTATCGGTCAATCTAGACTATGCATGTATATGTTAAATAAAGCACATATTGGAGAAGTTCAATCATCTTACTGGAATAAAGAAGATGTAGAAGAATTCAAAAAATACAACATCATTCTATTATAGAATGGTGTTTTCTAATTTTAGTGATATAATAGTTCGCGGTAAGGAGAAAAAATATGAAATTATCACCATTGCAAAAAGCAAGATATGAATATCAACCAAAGTTACCTGGAATGTTAAGAAATGGCATTTCAAGTATTTGTGTTAAAGAAGGCGAAGCTACTCAATCTGTAGCAGATCAAGATAAGATTAAAAAGTTATTCCCTAACACATATGGTAAAAAAGAAATTACATTTGAAAAAGGAACAAATACTTCAGTTGCTAAAAAGCAAGTAGTAGGTGTTATCCTCTCTGGTGGACAAGCACCTGGCGGACATAACGTTGTTTCTGGTTTATATGACGCACTTAAAGCAACTAATAAAGACAATGTCTTAATCGGTTTCAAAGGTGGTCCTAGTGGATTAACTGATGATAAATATATTGTCTTTGACGATGAATACATTGACCAATTTAGAAATACTGGTGGTTTCGACATCATTGGTTCTGGTAGAACAAAATTAGAAACTGAAGAACAATTCAAAGTTGCTTCTGAAGTTTGTAAGAAACACGGAATCACAGCCATCGTTATTATCGGTGGTGACGATTCAAACACAAACGCAGCAGTTTTAGCAGAATACTTTGCTGCTCATAACACAGGCGTTCAGGTTATTGGTTGCCCTAAGACAATTGATGGTGACTTAAAAAACGAAGATATCGAATGTTCATTCGGATTTGATACTGCAACAAAAACTTATAGTGAATTAATCGGCAACATCGAAAGAGATGCTAACTCCGCTAAAAAATATTGGCACTTCATTAAAGTTATGGGACGTAGTGCTTCTCACGTCGCACTTGAATGTGCTCTTGAAACACAACCAAACATCTGCTTAATCGGTGAAGAAGTTGCTGCAAAGAAAATGTCATTATCTCAAATTGCTAACCAAATCGCTGATTCAGTTGTTGCTAGAAGCAACAAAGGAATGAACTTTGGCGTTGCTATTATTCCAGAAGGTATTGTTGAATTCGTTCCTGAATTTGGTAAATTAATTGCTGAAATTAACGAATTATTAGCAGGCGCTAAAGCAGATGAATTTAATGCTTTAACTTCTTGGAAAGATAAATATGCTTTCATTGAAAAAGGTTTAACCAAAGAATCTATGGCAGTATTTGCATTACTCCCAGAAAGCATTCAACAACAATTATTCTTAGAAAGAGATCCACACGGTAACGTCCAAGTCTCCTTAATTGAATCTGAAAAATTATTTGCTGAATTAGTTGCTAATGTCTTAAAAGAAAGAAAAGCCAAAGGCGAATTCAACGGTAAATTTGGAACACAACATCACTTCTTCGGTTACGAAGGAAGATGTGCATTCCCATCAAACTTTGATGCTGACTACTGCTACTCACTTGGTTATAACGCATTTATGTTAATTCAATACGGTTTCAATGGCTACTTATCAAAAGTTTCCAACTTAAGCAAACCTGCTGAACAATGGGTTGCTGGCGGTATGCCAATCACTAAGATGATGAACATCGAAAGAAGACATGGTGAAGATAAACCAGTTATTAGAAAAGCTCTTGTTGAACTTGATGGCGCTCCATTTAAATACTTTGAAGCACATAGAGCAGAATGGGCGGTTGAAACATGTTTCACATTCCCAGGTGCAATTCAATATTACGGACCTGCTGAAGTTTGTGATTTAACAACAAGAACATTAGCTTTAGAAAAAGGCAATAAATAAAAATAAACTAACGATTCAGGATAACCTACTTGAATCGTTTTTTTATGCTTTAACTAACTAAAATTAAACTACTAAAAAGTTTATAAAATATAATTTTATTGATTAAAAAGTTATTTTAAGACAAAATATATATACCTTTTTGGAGTTTAATTATGAATTTATTTAATACTTTTTCAGTAACCACAATAGATCAAAATATAGCAGATTTGTTTAATAATAATTTTGGTTTAGGTGGTGATTGGAGTTGGGGAAACCTAATTCTTTGCATTATCGCAATTATTCTTACAGTTGCTTTAACTGGATGCATCGGCTATGAAAGAGAAAAGAAAGGTAGAACTGCTGGACTTAGAACTCACATTATTGTCGGTGTTGGATCATGTATTATCATGATTATTTCTATTTATGGATTCCCACAATTCGGTGCTACTAGAGATGTAGCTAGACTTGCTGCTGGAATTGTTACAGGTGTTGGTTTCTTAGGCGCTGGAACAATTATTCATAACAATGGTGGAATTAAAGGTTTAACTACTGCATCAACTATTTGGCTAGCAATGGCAATTGGTATGGCATGTGGTTCTATGAATTTCTTATTAGCAATTGCTGCTGGTATTGTTGTATTAATGGTATTAGTATTCTTCCGTAAATTTGAAGTAAGAATAACAAGAAGTAGTGCATTTGTTATTGTTTCATATAAGAGTGACGCACCAGTTATGAAAGATATTTTAGGTATTGCTACTAGACTTGATTGCGATGTAGAAATTGTCTCTACTGAGATAGTTAATAAAAATGGTGAAGAGTTATTAGATGTATCATTTAAGCTCATCAATAAAAATAACCTACCAATTGATACAGAATTATTTAAAAAAGAATTATTCGCAACTAGTAAAGTTATTAATATTGAAACACCAAATATGCACTAGAATATTAAACTTAAAATGTGCCTTAACTGGCACTTTTTTGTTGCATTTTAAGATCATGTTTTTCAAAGCCATGCACCCAATCCGAAAGGTAATAATAAAATATATAGAACACTGATGAAATAGCCCATGTTAATGGATATGCCCAGAATAAGAAACGAATATCATGACTAAAATGCATTGCTATAGAAATAAAAGTAACTCTTATAACACACCAATCAATTAACATAACAAGCATTGGTATAACTGGTTTTCCTCCTCCTCTACATACAGCGGAAACACAGTGAGAATATGAAAGCAAACAATAAAATAAAGCAACTGTTCTAGCTTGCTTAGCACCAATTTCTATACATTCTTGAGTATTAGTAAATAATCCAATTAATTGAGGCGCTAATAAAAAGTCTATTAAACCAATTATTTCTGCAATTACAACCGAGGTAATTATTCCAAATCTAGCCCCTTGTTTTGCTCTTTCGTATTCTTTTGCACCTAGATTTTGGCTAACAAAGTTACTAATTGCGCCAGTAAATCCATTTATTGGGACGAAGGCAAATCCTTCTATTCTTGCATGAGAACCGCATCCTGCCATCGCAGATTCACCGAATGAATTAATAAAAGATTGAACAAATATATTAGCAATAGCGATGACTGAATTTTGTATACCACTAGGAATACCTAAGTAAACCATTTGCTTAGTAACATCTTTATAGAACCTTATTTCTTTTATCCTTACTTGATAGATTGTACCTTTCTTAATTAAATATAAGAAAGCTAATGTTGCTGATCCAATTTGAGAAATAGCACTGCCTAATCCAGCGCCAAATACACCTAATGGTTTAATTAAAATTAAATCTAAAACTATATTCAAACATGATGCGAAGATTAAATAATATAATCCTCTTCTAGAATTACCAATTGCATGCAATATCGAATTAAGCATTGCATACATAACTAAGCCAATTCCACCAATGAAATATGCTCTAAAATATGATATTGATTCATTGATAACAGTTTCAGGTGTACCCATTAGTTCTAATAGAAGTGGAGATAATAGTTCTGCAACTAAAGTTAGGATTACACTACAAACTAAGCCAATAGCTACAGCGGAATGAATAGAGTCTTTTAGTTTTTCTTGATTCTTTTCTCCAAAATATTTTCCTACTAAGGAACCGCACCCTAGGGCCAACCCTAGGAAGAAGGATGTAAACAAAAAGATAAAACTTCCGCTACTAGAAACAGCTGCTAAAGATTTATCTCCTAATAAGTTACCAACTATAATTGAATCAGCTACGTTATATAAGTTTTGAAACAAAAAAGAGACTATTAAAGGAAGCGAGAAAATTACTATTTGCTTCCATGGTGTTCCTTTAGTTAAATCTCTAGTTTGATTTTGCATAAAGAAATAATATATTATTTAATAATTGAAAATAAATGAAAACGCATTTAAAATTTTATTGCGATTTTCAAAAACTATTATTGTAATTTTTAACCTTAATTACAAAATAATTAATTATTTATTGTAATAGTTCGAAGATTTCTTATAATTTTATAGAACGGAGATTTTATATTATGAACAAAAGATACGACACAACTAGCGCTTTAGTTAGATATATTGCTGGTGTACTCTCTCTTGTTGCCTTCATCATGTTATTTGGAACAATTCTTCATACAAATGGTGGTAACAGTTTAAAATTTGCCGAAGTATTTTTCGGCGCTAATGGAATTATGTCTGCTCATGTCTATGGCTTTATTGGACAAGTATTAATTTTATTAGGTGGCATTTTCGGCGTATTAATTCCAATTATTGGAGTATTTACAGATAACGAAAAGAAATTATCATTTGTTACTGGTGGAGTTTTAATTCTTGCAGCAATTCTTGTTGTCTTATTAAGAGTTTTAGTTCCTGCTATTGAAAAGCCAACAGATTTCAATATGTATCACTTACACGGAACAACGATTGCAGCTGCAGTATTAGGATTTGTTGCTGGTGTTGCAAACATTTGGGCTGCATTTATTAAGGATTAATAAATATGAAAAATGTCGTGCTTATTACTGGTGACTTAGCTGCTGGTAAAAGTACGTTAGCGGACAATTTATCAAAAGCACTTAACTTTACTTGTATTAAGAAAGATTGTGTTAAAGAAATAATTTGTGACGCGATAGATTTCTCTAACAGAGAAGAAAATAGACGAATTTCAGTTGCTGCTGTTAATTCGATGATTTATTTTTTACAACAAACTTTAAAGATTGGCGGAGAGGTAATACTTGAAGCCAATTTTAGGTTACAGGAAATTATTAGGATTCAAGATATTGTAAAACAATATCAAGGAAACCTTTTTATTATATATTTAACAGGCGATCCTAAGATTCTTTATCAAAGATTCTTATCTAGAGTACCTAATAGACATAAAGCTCATTTATCGATGGGTTTAGATAAATCTTATGATAAATTTGTGGATTATTTGAACGAACTTAGAAATCAACTTAAGCGTATTGATTGCTTTAAAATTGATGTTACATCATTATTAGAAGAGGATGTTTTGAATAAAACACTCTCATATTTAGATATTAAGTAGGTTAAGAAAAGGAGGCATTAATCATGTACGGAAAAAATGCTTGGTTAAAATATGGTAGTGATACCAAAGAAGTAATGAATTTTGCAGAAGGATATAAAGCTTTTATTTCTACTGCAAAAACAGAAAGATTAGCTGTAAAAGAAGCAGTTAAGATTTTAGATGCAAAAGGATTTAAAAATGCTGATGGTTTAAAATCAGTTAAAGAAGGAGACAAAGTATATTTTATTAATAAAAATAAAAATGTCTGTGCTTTTGTAGTAGGTAATAAACCATTAGAAAGCGGATTAAGAATTTTAGGTGCTCATATTGATTCACCTAGATTAGATTTTAAAGAGCATCCACTTTATGAAAGCAAAGGCTTTGCATACGCTGACACACATTATTATGGTGGTGTAAAGAAATATCAATGGGTTACTATTCCACTTGCTTTACATGGTGTTATTTGTAAAAAAGACGGCACTATAGTAGAGGTTAATATTGGTGAAGACGTTAATGACCCAGTTGTTGGCATTTCTGACTTATTAATTCACTTATCAGCAGATCAAATGGCTTTACCTTTAGCAAAAGCTATTACAGGTGAGAATTTAGATGTCACAATTGGTTCTATTCCAGTTGACGATAAAGAAAAAGAAGCTGTTAAAGCTAACGTCTTAAAACTCTTAAAAGAAAAATATGATGTAGAAGAAGAAGACTTCATATCAGCTGAAATCGAAGTAGTTCCTGCTGGACCAGCAAGAGACTATGGCTTAGATAGAAGCATGGTTGCTGGTTATGGTCACGATGATAGAAGTTGCGCTTATACTTCTTTAATGGCCTTAGCAGATATGAAGAAAGTGGATTATACAGCTTGCTGTATCTTAGTTGATAAAGAAGAAATTGGTTCAGTAGGTGCTACTGGTGCTCAATCATTATTCTTTGAAAATACAATTGCTAAATTAGGTGGCTTATTGGGTGTAGGACATCCAGTATGGCTAGCTAGAATGGCAATGGAAAATTCTAAGATGTTATCTAGCGATGTTGCTGCTGGATATGATCCACTTTACGCTAGCGTAAGTGATCCTAAAAACGTTGCTTATTTAGGAAATGGTTTAAATTTCAATAAATATACAGGCGCTAGAGGCAAATCTGGTAGTAATGATGCAAATCCTGAATATTATGCATTCATTAGAAAAACAATGGATGATGCTAATATTAATTGGCAAAGTTCAGAACTTGGTAAAGTTGACCAAGGTGGTGGTGGCACAATTGCTTATATTTTAGGTAACTATAATATGAACGTAATTGATGCTGGCATTGCGGTACTTAATATGCATGCTCCTATGGAAATTGTTTCTAAAGTAGACTTATATGAAGCATATTTAGGATATAAAGCATTCTTAACTGCTAAAGAATAGTAATTGCATATAAATCCTAATAATAACTAATAACTGTTGCACGTATGTGTAGCAGTTTTTATTTATTCGTGATAAATTGAAATTATGGAATTAACGATAAAGAATAAATTTTTCTCGCTTGGTGGTTCGAGCAAGGTTTTAGATGAAAACAGTAAAGACGCTTTTATAGTAAAAGGAAAATTCTTTACAATAACCGCTAAAAAATTTGTTTATGATTTGAACGGAAACAAACTCTTCACAATTCGTAATAAATTTTGGCATTTATTTAGAAGAAAAGCTTTAGTTTATGACGCAAATAAGAGACTAGTTGCAAGAGTCATTAGAAACTTTAGAATTAGACAAGTTTACACAATCGAAGGAGCACAAGAAGAAATTAAGGTTGTTGCAAATGGTCCAATTGGATTAGGTTTTGATATGAGTATCTTAATGGGCGGAAGAGAAATTGGCCATATTAAACGTCCTTATGTTCAGTGGACAGATACATTCAATGTAACATTTGATGATCCTCAAGATGCTGCTATTCTAGTAGCGCTAGTAATTGGCATTGATAATATTCAAGATCAAGCAAAAAACGCAAATAGTTAATAATGGAAATTAAATTAAAATCCGATATTGATTTAGATATTAATAATGACGAAATAGAAATACCTGAAATAGATAAAAAATCATTAGGGGTAGATCAACGTAAAAAGTTGAAAGAGTTCTCTATTGTTTCAATTTTTTATTGGTTTGGTTTAGTAGCTGCAATTGTCATGGCGATACTTGCAATTGCTCCAGTTGCCTCTTTTATGGCATATTCTGCTATTGGTTTACTTTGGATTTTTGTTGTTTTAGTGCCTACCGTAATTACTTTTGGGATTGTTTGGTTAAGCGATGGATATAAAGAACTTGTTGGTTTTATTAACGGAATTCTTTCTTCTGCTTCCGAAAATGATTTTATTTCTAAAGTACTAGATTTTGTTAGCAAAGCCTATTGGTATGTTTTAGGCATTGGTGGTGGGATTCTTTTAATTGGATTAGTATTATCAATAATTAAGTTTAAGCAAGATAGTATATTTAAAAGAATTAGAAAACGTAAAATGATTGGTTTAATTATTTTTGCTAGTATGTTTGTGGTTACTGCTATTGTTGCTGCTGCATTCATTGTTATAGCAGAGTAATAAATATTTATATTTAGAAACAACGACTCTATTGTCGTTTTTTCTTTACAATTATTCTTAGATTAGTTAATATATTTATCGCAGTTGGCGAGTATGGTGAAGCAGTTAACACATCTGGCTGTGAACCAGACACTGGCAGGTGCGACTCCTGTTACTCGCCCCAAACTTAAAAGATAGAACCATTTAATTGGTTCTTTTTTATTAATTTGTTTTCTAAATAATTATTTTTTTGCATATTTATTTAATATTTTGATTTAATTAGAACAAATTATTGTTATAATCAAATTATCAAAGGTACATAAATATGGATAATGTTAATTTTAAGCAATTGTGCAATTTTTTTCGTCAAACTGCTTGTGTTGTTTCTATTGAGAAAAAAGACGATGGTTATGGCGAAATAAGAATTGTTGATGGTAATGATGCATACGTCAATTCTTTTAAAGGAGAAGGATACGTTAAACACGATTTTGTACCCAATAGTATCTATACAGAATATCTAGAGAAAAACCTTAATTTTGAAGAATATTGTTATAGATCTGCAGTAAAAAAAGAATTGTTACATTCATATGCATATCCTGAACATTTCAAAGTTTGGATGCACATGTTATTTGTACCTATTGCTTATGAAACAGAAAAATTAGCGTTTTGTCTATATATCATGGAAATGAATGAAATATTTAATCCTGAATTACTAGCGAACCCTAATGGAAATATGTATAGTAATGTTTTAAACACTACATTACAGTTATCTAATACGGCGGATTTTAAACAATCATTAAAGAATGTTACTAGAGAAATAAGAAAAAATTGTAAAGCTCAATTTTGCTGTATTCTTTTAGTTGATGATGAAAAGAAAGAATTAACTGTTTTAGCGGAAGATAGAGATTTAAATGGCAATAAAAAAGAAATGAAATATTACATGGGTGATAATTTCTATGAAATTGTCAAAACATGGGATGACTTAATTATTAGAAATGGTAACTGTATTATCATTGATGATGATAAAAAAATGGAATATATCAAAGAAAAAGACCCTCTTTGGTATGAATCCTTGAATGATGGCGGAATTAAGTCATTAGTATTATTTAAACTTAAATCCGGCAAAGACCCACTTGGTTATATGTGGGTAAGTGATTTTAAAGTAGATGATACTCCGAGCATTAAAGAAGCATTAGAAATAACTACATTTATTTTAGGATCTCAAATTGGTAATTATTTATTGCTTAATAAGTTAACAGAATTATCCTCGATTGATTTCTTAACGGGATTGCATAATAGAAATAAGCTTAATTCTTATATGAATGAAATACTTGCTTCTCCTGATGAAGATATAGCGTTAATTTTCTTAGACATTAATGGACTTAAAAAAGTTAATGATAGAGACGGCCATTTAGCAGGCGATAGTCTTATTAGAAGAGCAGCGAACACATTAATTGGAGTATTCCCTGAAAACGAAATATTTAGAGTAGGTGGAGATGAATTTGTCACTATTTTAAGAGGAGCAAAAGAACAAGAAGTTATCGATTATATTAAATTATTAAAACAAAGAGCGAAGAAAAACGATGTTTCTTTCGCGATTGGTTATGCATTAACTGATAAATCTCAAGATATGGAAAGATTATTAAGAGAAGCCGACGCAAAAATGTATGAAGATAAAAGAAAATTTTATAAGAAAAATTAATTATCTCTTATAATATTTTCATGGCAACATCTAAGGAATATTTGATTTATATATTAGAACTCCTAAGAGAAACTAAAGATATTACCTATAAGAAAATGATGGGTGAATATATGCTCTATAAAGATGGAGTTCTTTTTGGTGGAATTTATGATGATAGATTCCTTGTTAAGAAAACTAAATATAGTGAAATTAGAGGATTAAAAGAAGAAATTCCTTATCCAGGTGCTAAGCCTATGTTATTAGTGGATTCAGAAGATTCTGATGAAATTAATGAATTAGTTACTAATATTTATAAAGATTTAAAATAGAAATATACTCTAGGGGGATAAAAATAAAATTATTTCAAAAAATTTCGACAAAAATGATTGTTTGAATTGTTTTATTTATTGAGATGGAAAAGATTGGCTATTCGATTTTAAAAAAGTTATGTTCAACTTCTGTAAGTGAAATGAATGAAGCTTTTAACATTGTCTTTAATAAGTATCGTTACCTTGCCTATTATGTTTCTTATGACATTTTAAAGTCTGAAGAAGAAGCCAAAGACATTGTTAATGAGACTTTCTTAAAAATGTATGAAAGAAGAGGTGATTTTAATAATGAAAGTAAGCTTAAATATTTCTTATTGGTCACCGCTAAAAATCTTTCTATAAATCGTTATAACCAAAATAAAGACCATCTCACATATTCCGATGATATAGAGGGAAAAGCCGATAGCGATAATCTTTCAATCTATCTAGAAAAATTTAAAGAAGTATTGGATGAAGAAGAATATCAATATTTAGTATTACATCTAATTTATGGATTTAAATTTAAAGAAATCGCTATAGCTAATAATCTAACTACATCTCAAGTTTCCTCAAAATATCAACGAGGAATTAATAAGCTTCGTGATTTTTACGGAGGTAGTTTCAATGAATAAGATAAAAGAACAATTTAAAAAAGATTTTGAAGAATCTAATAAAAAAGTAGATCTCACTTTTGATGTTTCAAAGTTACAGCTAAACGAAGAATCAGAAGTAACTTTTGAAGAAATTAAAAGAAAAAAGAAAAACAAAAGAAGAATTATTATATTTTCTACAGTTTCTGCAGTTACAGTTTTAACAGTAGTAGGAATATCTCTTTCTCAAATGCTAGAAATTAATACTAGTGTGACTACTATGAAAAGAAATTTATCTCTTAATACAGTCGCTATTGCGGAATCAAATACATTTAAGAAATTAAATAGTTTTAGTTATCCAGAAAATAGTTATGGTATTAGAAATAAAGTTACTGATAGTGCTGTGTCTGCGTATAATAATTTTACTAATGAAACATATCATTCTTTGGTAGATACATCTAAAAAAGATAATATGTCTTATGCATCTATCGGACTTTATTCGATTATGAATGAACTCTATGGTGCTATTTCTAGAGAAGATTTAAAAAATCAATTTGATAATTTATTAGGATTAAATGAAAATACTAGAAAGTCATTTTATAAGTCAGTAATGGAAGCAAATTCATTTATTAATGAAGATAATACTACTCAATTAAAAAATGCTGCCTTCTTTAATACAGTGTTTAACCATTCTAAAGAATATGTTGATAATTTGACTCAGCTTTATTGCGAAGCTTATAAAATTGATTTTAAAACTGAAGCTAATAAAATGGTTGAATGGGTAAATAAAGCTGTTTATAGTGATGGCTTTATAGACGAACAGTTTTTAAATATGAGTGAATATACACAACTTTATTACTTATCAACTTTATATTTTAAAAATGCTTGGAAAGAAAAATATTTATCTGAAGATAATATTGATGATGATTTCTTTCTATCTAATGGAAGTAAAAAAACAGTTAAATATATGAAACACTCATATATGTGCGAAGAATATTATGATTACGAATCATATATTTCAATTAGAGATTATTATATGAATGGTAATGCTTCAATTACCTATATTGTCCCTAAAAAAATAGATGATGATATCTTTGCATTAACTAAAAATAAGAATATTTTCGAAGATAAGATTGAAAATAGAGTAAAAGTTGATCCTGGTGCAGATTATTACAGAGCGGTTTTGGTTAATTTACAAACACCAAAATTTAAAGTAGATATTGAATTAGACTTAAAGAATACATTAATTAATTTAGGATTCGCTGATATGTTTAATGATCAAATTGATTCGTTTAGTAAGGCATTCGATGATCCTTCGGCTCCTAATTATAATTTCTACTTAGCTCAAATGAAGCAAAAAAACGAAGTCGAATTTAACGAGGATGGTACGATCGTAAAAAGTGTTTCATTTGGCTCAGTGGAAGCCAAAGACACATCTATGGGGCCTCCTGGAGACGAAATTGACGTAAAACTAAATCAACCGTTCATTTATATTGTTAGAGATTGTAATGATGTCCCGATATTAGTTGGTCATATCGATAATCCTCAATAAAAACCTGCTTTGTAGGCTTTTAAATGTTTTTGATTATGTTTTGAATGCATTTATATATTTGATTAAATACTAAATCGAACCTATCTGAATACCATGGATCTTCTATTTCGTTGATGTTAGGGGTGTATTTATAAATTGGTTGTATTTTACTAGATTCTCCAAACATTCTATATAAGTTATATTGATTTTCATCATCCATATAGAAGATGTAATCTGCTGATTCATAATCCTCTCTAGTCATTCTAGTGGCGTAGTGTCTATCATATTTAATCCCATGTCTAGAAAGCTCTTTTTTCATTGGAGGATAGATATCATTTCCTATTTCTTCATATGAAGTTGCTCTACTACAAACATCAAAATCCTTAGATAGATTCTTCATTATATATTCCGCTGCAGGAGATCTGCATATATTACCATGACATACAAATATTACTTTTTTCATGCTTTCATTTTATTAGCAAACTTTGTTTCTTTAAAGTATGATATTTAATAATTAATAAGGAATAATATGACGTATTTAATTAAAGAGATTGAAAAGAAAGATATTTATGATTTCATGTATGTAAATACTATGTCTTGGACAGAATGCTATAAAGGAATAATTGACGACTCTTTTTTAGAAAAGATAGTTAACGAACTTGACAAGAATGTAGAAAGACAAATAAATCTATTCGATAAGTTAAAAACGGAACAACCAAACTATAAACGTTACATTCTTTATGTTGATAATGAACCTCTTGGAGTAATAGGGCTAGGCGATTCTAGAGAAAATTATAAAGATGCTGGCGAGCTATATTGCATATATCTTTTAAAGAAAGTGCAAAGTCGTGGTTATGGGAAAATCATGTACGATTATGCAAAAGAAGTAATTAAAGAATTAGGCTACAAAAGTATGATGATTCAATGTATCAAAGATAATAAAACCAATAAATTCTATCAACATATGGGTGCTATATTAGTGGATCAAAAGCCTAGAAAAATAGGCGATATAGAATATATGGAGAACATTTATCTGCATAAATTCGAGTAAAAACGTCAATTTTTGCTATTTGCTTAATAAGAACGAAGAATTATGATTCCATAGTTCTTTTTTGTTATTTTATTAAAATATAATTTTAATGCTTTATCCTACAAAAAAATATATACGTATTTTATTTTAAAAAGTATGCAATTAAAATCTTGATATTATTAGTAATTTAGTGCATACTAGAGGCATAGAAGAGGTACATAAATAATGAGAATGTTCGACCTAAAAGGTGTTTCGCTTTCTTTAAACACCCCAAACATTAATTCTTTGCTCCAATCAATTGAGCTTTATCGTGGAAAAGCTTTGAGAGCAAAGGACCTTAAGAAAGTAGATATTTTAACTGACATCGCAGTTAGATCTGGAGTTATCGCAAGCAATGAAATCGGTAACGTAACAATCGAAGACGCTAGAGAAGAAGAAATTTTTGTAAAAGGCGCTAAACCTGTAACTTTCCAAGAACATATGGTAGCGGGTTATAGAAATGCACTTAACTTAATCGCTGAAGTAAATAAATATCAGCCATTGGATAGAAGCTTTATTTCTACCCTACATTACTACATTTACAAAGACTATAATCCAGAATTTGGTGGACAATATAAAGACTCACAAAACTACATTCAAGAAATGATGCCAGATGGCTCTTTCAGAACAATTTTTGTTACTGCCGCTCCTGAAGAAGTAGTTCCATTATTAGATAACTTAATTTATCAATATAATGAATGCTTAAAAGATGAGCATGTTAATAAGCTATTACTTAGTATCTTATTCGTGTTTGACTTCATGTGCATCCATCCATATAACCATGGTAATGGTAGAGTAAGTCGTTTATTACTTAATTTCTTAATGAAGAAGAACGATTATACAATCGGTGATTACTTCGCAATCCCTAACATTATGAAACATCGTGTTGGTGATTATATTGATGCATTTGAAGCTTCCGCAAGAGGTTGGGAAGACGCAACAAATGATTATGTTCCTTTCGTAGAATTTGTTCTTAAGTGTGTATTAGAAGCTTATAGAAAATTCGACTATATCATTGAAGTAAATCTTGAAGAAGGTAATGCAGATAAGAAAGTTCTTAGAGTAGTTACTGATTCAGCAACTCCAGTTACTAAAGAAATTATTGAAAGAGTTCTTTATGCAACATCTAGAACCACAATTGAAAAAGCTTTATCCGAATTAGTTAAAGACGATAAGATTCAACTAATTACCAAAGGCAGATATAGTAAATACTTCAGATTATAAGGGGAAAAATATGGCAAATTACGATGCAAAAAATATTAGAAACGTATTAATCTTAGGACACCAAAGTGCTGGTAAAACAACTCTTTCTGAAGCATTGGCACTTGCTAGTGGATTAATCTCCACAAAAGGTGAAGTAGAAAAGAAAAATACTATTTCTGATTATTTACCAGAAGAACAAAAACGTGGTGGATCAATTCAAACCGCAATTATTCCATTAACTTATAAAGGACATAAGATTAACTTAATTGATGTTCCTGGTAATGATGACTTCATTTCTGAATACATCGGCGCATTAGGCGCAGTTAAGGGAGCAGTATTAATTATTGATGCTTCTGTTGGTGTTCAAGTAGGTACCATCAAACACTGGAATCAATTAAGAAAACGCGGAATCCCTGCATTTATCTACCTTAATAAAATGGATAAAGATAATGTCAAATTTGATGAAGTCTTAGATGAAATTAGAACTAAATTAGGAAAACAAGCAATTCCGTTTACATATCCACTTGGACATAATGATGGCTTTGATGGATTTGCAAACTGTGTCGACTTAAAAGCTCATATCTTTGATGGAGTTAAATGTAATGAAGCTCCTATCTATGACGATAAGAAAGACAAAGTCTTTGAATTATATAACGCTATTGCTGAAGAAGTTGCTAAAACAGATGATACTTTATTAGAGAAATTCTTTAATGGTGAACAATTCACTCAAGAAGAAGTTAGAGCATCATTAAGAAAAGGTGTTTTAGCAGGTGAGCTTGCTCCTGTATTAGTAGGCTCTGCAACTAAGAATATCGGTTGTTTAACGATGTTAGATATGTTCATTGATTACTTACCATCTCCATGTGATTTAAAACCATATGAAGCAAAAGATGAAAATGGCAAAGATGTTCTAAGAGCTACTGATGATAACGAACCATTCTCAGCTTATGTATGCAAAACAGTATGTGATCCATATTCAGGAATTATTAACTTAGTAAAGATTAATTCTGGTGTTATCCGTACTGGTGATGAAGTATTTGTTAATAATGGCACTCAAAGAATTTCAATGTTATATGCAATGTGTGGCAAGAAATTAGATTCAATTAACGAAGCACATGCAGGTGATATTGTCGCAATTACTCGTTTAGAAGGTGTTGCTTCTGGTATGACATTATCGTCTCCTAAATCGAAGATTTTCTATAAAGGTGCACATTATCCTACATCTGTTATCTTTAAAGCTATTATTTTAGGCAATAAAAATGATGAATCTAAGATTGGTCCAGCACTTCAAAAAATCCAACTTGAAGATCCTGCAGTTGAAGTAAAACGTAATAATGAAACTAAACAATTATTATTAGGTGGTGTTAGTGATTCTCACATTAATTTCATCTTAGGCAAACTTAAAGATGTTTATAAGATTGATGTCACAACTGAACCAATGAAAATTGTTTATCGTGAATCAATTAAAAAGACCGCTGAAGGTGACGGAAGATACGTCAAACAATCTGGCGGATCTGGTTTCTATGGCGTTGTTAAAATGAGATTTGAACCTGCTGAAGAAAGTGTATTCGCTGAAGAAGTATTTGGTGGCGCAGTTCCAAAGAATTATTTCCCAGCTGTAGAAAAAGGCTTCTTTGAAGCGTTACAATCTGGTCCATTAGCAGGATTCCCAGTAATTGGTGTCAAGGGTGTCTTAGTTGATGGTAAATATCATCCAGTTGATAGTAATGAACAAGCTTTCAAGATGGCAGGTATCTTAGCATTCAAAGATGCATTTCCAAGATGTAATCCAATCATTCTTGAACCAATTATGAATATTCACGTAATTGTTCCTGTTGAATTTACTGGTGACGTTATGTCTGATTTAAATACTAGACGTGCTAGAATTCAAAATATGGAAGAAAAAGATGGCTTACAAGATATTGAAGCATTAATTCCTGAAGCAGAAATTGTTGATTATGCATCAATTCTTAAATCATTAACTCAAGCATCTGGTTACTTTAATAGAGAATTTGCTTCTTATGAAGAAGTTCCTGAATATCTAAAAGATAAAGTAATTAGAGAAAACAAGATTGCTGAATAAAATATAGTTTTCATAGAAGAGAGGCTTTTGCCTCTTTTCTTTTAGAAATATTGTTTATACAGTATTGTAAATTTTTCTAATTAATAGATGTATTAGATTTTCTTGTATTAAAACTTTAGAATAATAATTTA
>JAILIF010000084.1 GCA_024695405.1 Bacilli bacterium | reverse complement strand
AAGTATGGGTGAAAGTACATTTAAAGATAAAAGTTATAATGATATCTATAAAATCACAATAGACACTGATGTAAAACCATATGAAAAAATCATTATTAGTGGTAAAGATTATAATGATGAATTTTTACAAACTAATGATATTGTTTTAGCTTCATTTAAGACCCAAAATGCTTTTAGCATTCCTGAATTACCTTCTGCTGGTAGTGATGGAGTAAGAAAAGCAAGCATCAAGATGAGTAACTTTAATCCTGATACTGATGTTTTAGAAGGTGGATATATTACTTTATCTATGAATGAAGCTGATGTATTAGTTGGTGGCACTCTTGATGTAATAACGTATACAAGCGAAGAAACCGTTGAATATACCGTCTTTAATGGAACTGGTAATGTTGAATTATCAAATAAGAGTAAAAATGGTTTCACTGTTAAAGGATTAGAGGCTGGTACCGCTGAAATTCATGCATCTATTGAAGTAGATGGTAAACTCATTAGCTCAAAACTAGTTTTGACAGTTATTGAAGATAGAGAAGTAACATACTACTTTGCAAATAATTATCAATGGAAGAGTTTAAGAGTATATTTATGGGGCAGTAAAGGAGAAAATGCACCGTTCCCTGGTGTTATGTTCTCAGCTGCTTCGACTAAAAATAAAGATGGCGTTAACACATACTCGCTTTCATTCAAAGTTTATAGTGATGGTTATACCAATTTAATTATCTCTGGAACTGATGAAGTACATGGTTGGTCACAAACTAAAGATATTTTGTGCTCCGATATGGATGTTAACGGAAACATGATTTATATTACCGAAGAAAATTGGGAAGATTTTGATTTTGTCGGTGAAAATAAAATTTATAAATGTAGTTATTCATATGGCACATTTGAACCATTTGGCCCACATGTTTCTTTCGAAGAAAATAATAAACAAGTTATCACTGGTCAAACTGCTGATATCCCTTTAAGCAGTAATGCTGAATACGAAATTATTAATAGTGACGATACAGTTGTAGAAGTTACAAAAGGCGAGAATAAGATTACTGTTAAAGGCTTAAAAGAAGGCACAGCAACAATTACAGCAAAAGTTGATGACAATATTAAAGATTCAATTACTATTAGCGTTGTTGAAGATTACGAAGTATATTACTACTTTGCTAATAACTACAATTGGAGCGATCTCCATGTTTACATGTGGAATGATGCCTTACATACCGAAAACGCTCCTTTCCCTGGTGTTGCTTTAGGTGAACGCTCATTTATAGACGGCAATGGTGATTATATTTATAAAATTACTTTCAATAGATACGCTGATAATTATGATGGTTTCATCATTTCAGGTGTAGACAGTGGAAAAGAAGGTGGATGCCAAACTGAAAACATACTTGTCTCTGGCTTTGGAGATAATAACGGTGTTCGAATTAGTGGTTGGAAAGATGGAGCGGAAAATGTCGCGACTACTTCTTATGGATTCTACTTCTATGAATTATATTTAAACATTGCTAGTTCAGTTGAATTTAATGTTGGTGCTAGTGTACCTATTACTGTTAAAACAAATGGTGAAAACGTAGCATATCAAATAACTAGTGGAAATGATGTTATTGAATTACAAAACGAAAGTGATACTGGTGTAACTATTAAAGGATTATCTGCTGGAACCGCTACATTTACAGCAACTGTTACAGATGGAACGCATACTGTTACTAAGACTATTACAGTTAACGTTGAGGCTGATATTGAATGCACATATTACTTTGTTAATGAATATGAGTGGACTAATATAAAAGCCTACTTATATGTTGATGAAAACAATAATAATCAATGGCCTGGAGTAAGTATGACTTTATTAGGCACTGATGAACGCGGCAAAGAGATTTATACTATTTCATTCCAAAAATATTCAGATGGCTATAAAGGCATGGTTATTAATGGACATGATGTCACAAAGAATAAAGATGCAAAGACTAAGGATATTGTTTTCAATAGTTTAGATAGTGGAAAAAACTGTATCTCCGTTACTGGTTGGGAAGATGAGGAGAATTTAGTTGCAGATTATTCAACAAGTATAATTAATGATTATGTTTTATTGAGTGATTATTCAATTGATATGAAAAAGGATGTAACTAAAAATATTTCCTTTGTATCAAGTAAAACTATTACGATTCAAAACACAAATAGTAGTGTTGTTCAAACTACTTTAAATGATGGATATGTTACATTAACTGCTTTAGAAGCTGGAACTGCAACAATAACACTTACTGTTGGAACAGGTGAAAACGCAGTTAGTAAATCTTGTACAGTTACAGTAACTCAAGATGAACCTAATTATGTAACATACTATTTTGCTAATAGTTATTTATGGAGCGATTTAAAAGTTTATCTTTGGAACGCTACTGAATCTAATGGAGATTTCCCTGGTGAAGCATTAACTGCGACACCTGTAAAAAATAGTGAAGGTCATGATACATACGCTATTACATTTGATAGAAATGAACGTGATTGGACTAATTGCATTATTTCTGGTATCGATGGTAGTCATGGTTGGGCAAAAACATATGATATTTCATTTGCAGGTTTAGATGCTGATAACACTAATATGGTGACAATCAATGAAACAGAATGGACTGAAGTTGATCATCCTAGTGAAGGACAAAACATCTATAAATGCACATATGCTACTGGTGTATTTGCAGAATTTGTGCCAGATGTTTCTATTTCCGATAGTGCAAAAACTGTAAAAGTCGGCAGTACAACTGAAATTACAGTAACCGCAAACACTAATTTTGTAGTGGAATCTAGCGATAATGAGACTGTTGAAGTGACTACAAATGGAAATAAAATCTCTATTAAAGGTATAAAAGAAGGTCAAGCAACTATTGATGTGTATGTTGATAAAGATGGACCAAAAGAGAAAAAGGTTTCTTGTGTTGTTACTGTTGAAGAAAATGTTTCAACTGCTGTAACTTATACAATCAATTCTCCATTTCCATCATGGTATTTTGATCAAAATCCAAAATTTTATGTTTGGCTTTGGGGTGGTGAAGTTCAAGGAAATGGCATTTGGGTTGAATGCGAATATATAAATGGAGCGTTTAAATTCTCTACTGATGTTCAGTTTACAGGTTGTAAATTGGTAAGAATGGATCCTTCAGTGGAAAACCCTGATTGGAGTTATAAATGGAATGAGTCGGATCCTCTCACTTTTAATGAGGAACATGTGACTTCTTATTCTGGAGAAATGTAGAAAGTGTGTATTAAATGAAAGATAAATATGGTGTGTTGTTAGCGATATCTTCCTTACCAGGAGAGCAAGGAATAGGTGACTTTGGTGAAAGTGCCTATGTTTTCGCTGACACTATTAAAAAAAGAGGATATAAATATTGGCAAGTTTTGCCTATTAATCCAGTAGGACCAGGTAATTCTCCTTACATGTCTACTTGTAGTGAAGCAATTGAACCAAGATATATCGACTTAAATTGGTTTGTTAAAAAAGGCCTATTAAAGAGTGTAAAAAAGATGCCTAAATCAGATAAAGTCGACTATCAAGCAGTATGGGAATTTAAAAAACCATATCTGCTAAAAGCTTTTGCTAAATTTAAAAAACATCCTATTAGAGGATATAAGAAGTTTTTAAAGGAAAACCATTGGGTTTATCCATTCGCGGTATTTATATACTTTAGAGAAGTTAATAACTATCAAATTTGGAATATTTGGGCTCCTGAGATGAAATTCTATTTTGATAATCATAAATATAATGAATTCCCTACAGGTGGAGAAGAAGAATGCGAATTCCATTTATTCTGTCAATTTATTGCAAAGTTACAATATGAAAAACTTAGAAAATATCTAAAGAAAATAGGACTAATTCTCATCGCGGATTGCCCATTTTATGTAGGTATAGATTCAACTGATTGTTGGCTTAATAAAGACCAATTCATCATGAACGAAAATTATGAACCAACATTAGTTAGTGGATGTCCACCAGATGCATTCAGTGATGATGGACAGCTATGGGGAACCCCAATCTTCAATTTCAAGAAGATGAAAGAAAAAAATTTTGAATTCTTAACACATAGAATTGGTTATTTAGCTACTACTTGTGATTATTTAAGATTAGATCATTTTAGAGCATGGGATACTTATTGCATCATCCCTGCAGAAGATGAAAACGCAAGAAGAGGCAAATGGGAAATAGGCCCAAGAACAGAATTCTTCGATGAGTTATTTAGAAAATATCCAAACATAAACTTAATCGCAGAAGACTTAGGAGAATTATTCCAAGGTGTTCATGACCTAAGAGATCATTATAATTTCCCAGGCATGCATATTACTGAGTTCACAATATTTGATGAAACCAATCCATCAAAAGACACTCAAATCGTATATCCAGGAACTCATGATAATGAAACTATTCAAGGTTGGTTAGAAAATTTACCGGAAGAAAATATCAAATATCTCAAGAAGAAATTTGGTGAGGATGTAGATTTATTTGAAGCAATGTTTGACTTTACTTGGAATACTGCTTCATTAATGACTATATTCCCTCTTCAAGACTTAATGAGACTTGATAATAGTGCTCGTATGAATTATCCAGGAACAGTTGGCTCACCTAACTGGGAATGGAAACTAAAAGACGAAAATTATAATAAAAAAATTAAGTATGGACTATAGTCCAAGCAATTAAATGTAAAAGGAAAAGGAGGACTGTATGAATAAAAAATGTAAGCCATTATATGCTCTAGCTTTCGGTTTTTTATTACTTTCAGGCTGTTCTTCTACAAATGATTCAATTCCTGAAGAAAAATATGTGGGGGATGAGCCAGTATTTAAAGAAATGGCTCTAGCAGATATTTCTCGTCCTAATTTTGCTTCGGAAGATGAAGACGATGAAGGCGAAGAAAAGGTAATCGCTGATAGAGTTATTCTTCATTACGTAAACGAAGAAAACGACTGTTTAGGTAGAGCATTTTATATTTGGTGTCCTGGCGTAGATGGTACTGAATATAACGCTGATGATATTTCACGTGGCTTTATTACATATGAATCTGATGGTTCAGGCATGACTATTGATTTAGATTTAGCTAGTGAAAATTCTCCGTTCCATGAGCTATATGGAACATCTACCTTGATGTATATTATTAAATTTAGAAAACAAGGTGCTAATGAAAACTGGGGCGGACAATCAGAAGATGTTGAATTACGTTATGCTGATTTTGGATTAGACGCTAACAATACATGCGAAGTTTGGTGCACTCCGGCAGCTGGTGGCGGTATTGCTCAATTTGATAGTGAAGAAAAAACTAAAGTTGACGGTATTAAACTTGCTAAGTTCACTAATTTCAAAACTATTAACTGCACAATGACTGAAAAGAGTAAAACAGTTAATTGGTCATTATATGCATATGATGAAACATATTATAAAGTTAAACCAAAAGATAGAGGCGCTATTCAAAAGAACTATTTGGTTAAACAAGGTAGTTCATCTCAAAAGAATTTTGACATTAATTTCACATATGATGCACACTTAAATGTTGTTTATTCTTTAGTTTCTTATGATACTTCAAGTACTACAGGATTAGTTAAAGTAGTTAACGTATCATATGAAAACTTATATAACTTTGTACGTTTTACAAAATATTACACAACTAAAACTACTGATTTAGGCATGACATATGATGCTGAAAGTGGAGAAGCCACTTTTAAAGTATGGGCTCCAACAGCAGCTAATGTTTCTTTATTAGTTTATAGTTCTAATACTTCAGAAGCATATGGTGGGAATGATTCTTATAAAGGTTTCCATATGTCATATACTGCTGGTGGAGTATGGGCTTTAAAACTTAAAGAAGTTAAAAAACAACCAATTAAAAACCTATACTATAACTTCCAAGTCGATAACACATTAGGAACTAATGTCTGTATGGATCCATATGCTACAACATGTGGTACTTCTGGCGTTAGAGGTATGATTTATGATAAAGCAGATACAAATCCAGAAGGATGGGATGATTTAAATTTCCCTGTTAAATGGGATGGATTATGGCCATTTACTTCTACTGATGGTACTTTTGAAGATGCAAAATTAGATATCGAAACTCCTCAGGAATTAAGCGTTTATGAAGTACATGTACAAGACTTCACTGGTGATAGTTCTTGGAATAGTAATAAAGGAAATAGAAACGGATCATATAATGCTTTCGTAGAAAAGGGAACAAAACTTGAAGGCACAAATATCACAACTGGTTTTGATCACTTAAATGAATTAGGCGTTAACGCTGTTCAATTTGTTCCTGTATTTGATGCCGATAATGATGAATCTACAATTCTTAAAGCTCCTGGAACAGATGAATATGCTGGAACTGTTAAATATAACTGGGGCTATAATCCTCTTAACTATAACTGTGTTGAAGGTGCATACTGTTCTGATCCAAGTGATGGCTTAGTTAGAGTAAGAGAATTCAAAAACATGATTTATCAACTCGCACATAACGATGCTCACACTAGAGTAATTATGGACGTAGTTTATAATCACGTCTCTTCTCCAAGTGCATCTTGCTTTAATAAATTAATGCCAAGATATTTCTTTAGATATGATGAAAATGGTGAATTATATGATGGTTCTGGCTGTCATAATGAATTCAAATCTGAAGCAATTATGGCAAGAAAATACATTGTTGATTCAATCACAATGTGGGCAAAAGAATATAGAATTAAAGGCTTCAGATTTGACCTTATGGGTCTTATTGACACCAAGACCATGAAGGCTGTTAAAGAAGCTTGTTATGAAGTTGATCCAGATATCGTACTATACGGTGAAGGATGGACTAGTGGAGGCTTCCATGGCGGATTAGATCCTGAATGGGGCATTCAATCACAAGGTACATTCTGTTGTGATGGACTTGGTTCACAGGTCTACACAGATCCAGATTTGTATAACACTAATAAAGCATGTATCTTAGGTGGATTTAACGATAAAGGAAGAAACGCTCTTAGAGGTGGAAACGACCAAGGTTGGGGTAGCACAAGTGCTCTTCCGGGTGCTGGTTTCTTGCAAAGTAATGGTAGTGATTTCTTTACTGGTGCAGTTAGCCAATTAATTTATGGTGAACACTATAATGTAGGTGCTAACCCTGAACAAACAGTTAATTATGCTGCATGTCATGATAACTGGACGCTTACTGACCAACTTTATTACACATATGGTGATAGAGCTAATCATGGTGGTAGCACACAAAATGTTTTAAGAGGTGTCGAAACTGGTTATGCTGCTATTTTTGCAAGTAATGGTATCGCATTTATGCTTGGTGGAGAAGAACTCTTAAGAAGTAAATTTGTTTGTGATGCAGACAAATTAGAAACAATGGGTGAAAATTATACAAAGATTCCTAAGAATTCTTACGAGAATGCTTATGGGCACCTAATTTCTCATAACTCATATAACTCTCCTCTTGAAGTTAACTCATTTAAATGGGGAAATAAAAAAAGTGTTACTTTGTACGATGGAGTTGAAATCCAAACTAATTTAGATGACGGCAATAATCTTACAAAGAAATTCAAAGAAATGATTGCTTTACATGCCGCTATGCCAAAACTTGATATGGCAAGCTGTAGCGCATTAAAGAATGCTGGTAATATCGTTTGGGGTGGTGGCGATAGCTATAACAACTATGATGCATTAGGCATTCAATTTGGTGATTACTTCATCTTTATTGCAGGTGGAAGAGGAACATATTTTAAGAATGATTTCTCAACTTGGGATTTAGTGTTTGAATGTGGCGTTTCTAGAGAAGATACAGTAGGTCATTCAATTAACGTTGGCAATATTGATGTAGACGGCAGTGGCTTTGCTTGCCGTATCTATAAAAGATAGGAGGAAAATGATATGAGGAAAAAACTTTTATTATTAACTTCCTTATTATTCATAACTGGTTGTGAAACTAGAGTTGAATATACTCCATCACATGGTGGACTAGTTGAACCTGAAGTAGAAAAGAATGATGACAATAATTCTTCCTCTTCTAGTGAAGATATTTTCAACGATGACGCAGTTTCTATTTATGAATTCTACTTTAGTTATTCCTATAGTGACGAGCCTTTAGCTTCAGTTGAAGGCCCTACATTTAAAGCATTAGGAATTGATAAAGTACCAACTTTCTTATTGAAACAAGAATCTTTAGTTACCGCAGGAAAAGAAAAAGGCTATGAAGTTGATCCTGCATTCCCTACATTTGTTGGGTGGTCATTCTATGGTGTTTGCTTAGATGAAGAAGATTTATGGGATTTTACAATCGACCACAAACAATTAGCGGTTATTCCATTATATGGAATCTGGGTTAATAAATAGGAGGTAGTTATATGGCTAAAAGTATTAGAAAATTACTTCCATTATTCTCTGTTAGTATTCTAACAGCATGCGCTAATTATACTTTTGAGTATGTAATTCCTCCGTATCCAGGAGAAGCTCCTGTAGATGCAAAAGAAGATGACGGAATTGATGATGCTGGTTCATACTCAATTAAGATTTGGTGTGATAATCGTATTGAATCATTAACCTCTACTCAAGTTAGTTCATGGGTAACTGCTCAAAACGGTAAATATAAAATTGATTTAAAAATTGACCCAATGGGTGAAGATAGTGCGGCTTCTACTATGTTAGAAGGTGTTGATGTTGGCGCAGACATTTTCGTATTCGCACAAGACCAATTAGCACAGTTAAAAACAGCACAAGCTCTTGCACCTATTAGTGGAAATTTCTTAGATGTAATGAAAGAATCAACTGATCCAGATGGCATAGCAGCAGCAACAATTGCTGATAAAGTATATGCCTTCCCATTTACTGGTGACAATGGTTATTTCTTATATTATGACAAAAGAGAACTTAGTGAAGATGAAGTCAAAGACATGTCTAAGATAATTGCTAAAGCAAGACAGAAAGATAAGAAAATCGCATATTCTGTATTAAATAACGGCTATTATACAGCTTCATATTTTATGGGTGCTGGATGTGTCTCTGAATGGACTATCAATAATAAGAATAAGTTTTCAGATTATTACGACACATATAGTAGTGAAAAAGGGCTTATCGCTGCTAAAGGACTTAGAGATTTACATAAAGATGAAGATTTATTCATTGCTGAAAGTAAATTTTCACAGTTAACTTCTGGAAAAGCCATTGCTGCAGTAAGTGGAATTTGGAACTATTCGCGCGCAAACGAAAAATTAGGTGATAATCTCGGATGTTGCGAATTACCTTATTACACAGTAGATGGTGAACAATATCATATTTCTTCATTTAAAGGATATAAATTGATGGGTATTAAGCGTCAAGCTGACGCTAAAAAGATGTCGGTTTGTATGAGAATTGCTAGATATTTAACTAGTGAATCATGTCAAAAAGAAAGATTTGAATCTGTTTCTTGGGGGCCAACCAATCTTAAAGCTATGGAATTACCTAGTGTTTTAAACCATAAAGGATTAAAGGCTTTAAGAGAGCAAAATGCATATGCTCAAATTCAAAAGCCATGTCCTGGTAACTGGTTCTCTCAAGTAACTGGTATCGCTTCATCAATTACAAAAAATTCAACTGATGCTGAGCTTCAAGAAAAATTGAATAACTATGCAAGCAGTCTTGACGAATTAAAAGGATAGGAGGGAAATATGGAAAAATTAGATAAAGACTCATATTTAAAATTGAGCAAATGGAAAAGATTTGTCTATAAGTTCAAATATTTCTTCCTGATAACAATTCCTCGTGTGTTCTTTAAGATTGAAATATTAGATGCTCTTTCTTATTTAAAATTGAATAGATGGCAAAAATTAGGCTATAAGATTAAATACTTTTATTTGATTAAAATCCCAAGATTTTTCAAGAATCTAGGATTAAAAATCTGGAAAGGAATTAAAGGATTTGGTCTTGGAGTTGCTCATTTCTTTAAGAACTTATTTGTTACATTTAAAGAAGGAGACAAATTTACCAAACTTTCATATTTATTTATGGGTGTTGGTAGCTTTGCTAGAGGACAAATCCTTAGAGGCATTCTCTTTGCTTTGATGGAAATAGTATTCATTTTGTATATGATTTTAACTGGTGGATATTATTTAGGAAAATTAAATTCATTAGGTTTAGTCCAACCATTAGATGCTGATGAAAATCTTGTGGCTAATGCAGATAATTCATTTAGAATATTGCTTTATGGTGTTTTAACAATCTTCTTTATCGTTGCATTCATTTATACTTGGTATTTAAATATCAAACAAAATAGAATCAACGAACAAATTAAGAAAGACGAAAAAGCGATTGCTACAACAAAAGATGATTTAAGAGCAGTAGTTGATCAACAATTCCATAGAACTTTATTAGCTTTACCTACTCTTGGTATTATAGTTTTCACATTATTACCAATCGTCTTTATGATTTTAGTTGCATTTACGAACTACGATAAAAACCATAACGGTATTAGTAATGCTTTATTTGGATGGGTTGGGTTTGATAATTTTGGTCAATTATTTAGTTGGTCCAATGGAACAAATACTTTCTCAGCTACATTTGGAGAAATACTCCTTTGGACTTTAATTTGGGCTTTCTTTGCGACATTCACCAACTATTTCTTAGGTTTAGTTGTTGCAATGTTAATTAATAAAAAAGGAATTAAATTAAAGAAGGTGTGGAGAACGATACTGGTTATGTCCATTGCGGTTCCACAGTTTATTTCATTACTCTATATTAAAAACATATTTGCTTTCGATGGAATTATAAACGATATAATTAAGTTCTTTGGTGGTCAGCCAGTTCACTTTATGGATGATCAAGCAAGTCCACTGATGGTTAGGGTTACTGTTATCTTGATTAATATCTGGATTGGTATTCCTTACTTAATGTTAGTTACAACAGGTATCTTAATGAATATTCCTGCAGACTTATATGAATCTGCAAGTATTGATGGAGCTAATGTTTTCCAACAATACACAAAAATTACTTTACCTTATATGTTATTCGTAACTGGTCCATACTTATTAACTAGTTTCACAGGTAATATGAATAACTTTAATGTTATTTACTTATTAACAGGTGGTGCCCCGCATCCACAAGAAATGTTAAAAGTTAATGCTGGTCAAACTGATTTATTAATCACTTGGTTATTTAAATTGACAATCGATGATAGCAACTATGCACTTGGTGCTGTTCTTGGCATTATCGTATTTATCATTGTTGCTGTTATTTCATTAATTGTTTATAACATCTTACCAAGTACAAAGAATGAGGAGGCATTCCAATAATGGAGAAACGTTCAATGGGAATGGCTGCAAAAAGAAGAGTAGCCAATATCACAACATATGTAATCCTTGTATTGATTTCTATCATTTGGATTATACCTTTCATCTTCTTATTATTAAATGCATTCGATGTAGGCAATCCAGGATTAACTGGAAATGTCTGGCCTGAAAAGTGGGGCCTAGGTAACTTTGCTTATCTATTCAGTGCAGAAAGCAATTTCTTACGTTGGTACTTTAATACATTCATAATCGCGTTATTCGCATGTGTTGGACAAACTGCAATGCAATTTATGATGGCATATGCTTTATCAAGATTTAGATTTAAGCTACGTAAACCTATGATGAATATGATGCTTGTCTTAGGCATGTTCCCTGGATTCTTAACTATGATAGTTCTTTACGAAGTCTTATCTGGATTAGGAATGACTGGTGATAGCGCTGTTCCTGGATTAATTCTTGTTAACATTGCTTCATCTGGTATGGGATATTATGTTGCAAAGGGATTTTTAGACACAATGCCAAAGAGTTTAGACGAAGCTGCAGAAGTAGATGGTGCAACTAAGTTTCAAGTCTTCTATAAGGTTATTATGCCTTTATGTAAGCCAATAGTTATTTATACTGTATTAACTTCATTTATGGGCCCGTGGGGCGACTTTGTATTTGCAGCAGCAATTGCTAAAGGTGCTCAAGGTGGAATGAACGTTGCAACCGGTTTAAACAGCTGGTTAGATAGTTCTAATATCGCTGGATTCTATAAATATTTCTGTGCTGGTGGTGTTATAGTCGCCATCCCTGTAATCATATTGTTCTTATTCCTTCAAAAATATTATGTTGAAGGTGTCACAGGTGGAGCTGTTAAGGGTTAGAAGAGGAGAAGCAAATTATGGCAAGAGTACAATTAGAAAATGTAAAAAAGATATATTCTGGAAACGTTACTGCGGTTCATGATTTTAATCTTGATATCGCAGACAAAGAATTCGTAGTTTTCGTTGGTCCTTCTGGATGTGGTAAATCAACTACATTAAGAATGATAGCGGGCTTAGAAGATATTTCTGAAGGAACTTGTAAGATTGATGGAGAAGTAGTTAATGATCTTCAACCAAAAGATAGACAAATATCCATGGTTTTCCAAAACTACGCTTTATATCCTCATTTAACTGTCTTTGAAAATATGGCTTTCCCTCTTAGACTTGATAAGAAAATTAGAATTCATCCTTGGAGCGAAGAAGAGCTTAAAAAGATTGATGAACATATTGAAAAACTTATAGCTCAACACGCAGACGCTACAGGAAATGATAAAAAAAGAGCTCAATTAGAAAAGAAAATTGAAGAGCTTAAAGCATCAAAAGAAAAAGGTAAGGAAGTTAAAGGTTTTACTCAAGATGAAATATTTGAAAGAGTTACTAATGCTGCTAAGGTTTTAGGTATTACAAATTTCTTAACACGTAAGCCAAAAGCTATGTCCGGTGGTCAAAGACAACGTGTCGCTATTGGTAGAGCAATGGTTAAAGATTGTAAAGTCTTCTTAATGGATGAACCATTATCTAACCTTGATGCTAAATTACGTAATCAAATGAGAGCAGAAATTATCCTTTTAAGAAAGAGAATTAATACTACTTTTGTATATGTTACTCATGATCAAACAGAAGCTATGACTTTAGGAGATAGAATTGTTTGTATGAGAGATGGATTTATTATGCAAGTAGGTACTCCTACTCAATTATTTGATATGCCTGATAATTTATTTGTTGCTCAATTCATTGGGGCTCCTATGATGAATACTTTTAATACAAAACTTCTTAAAGATGGCGATAAATATTATGTAGATTTATTTAATAGAAAACTTCCTATATCAGGTGCTAAAGCAGATGCATTAAAAGAAAAAGGAATTCAAACTAGAGATATTCTTTTAGGAATTAGACCTGAGCATTTAATTGTTTCAAAAACTGCAAGCGAAGGAACTATTCCTGTAACTATAGAAGTAAATGAAATGATGGGTAGTGAATATCACTTACACGTTTCTTCAGAAGACGGAACTAAGATTATTGTAAGAATTCCTACAATTAACTTAAGTGATAAAGAAAGAGAAGAAATGGTTACAGGCCACGTAATTAATCTTGCTTTCGAACCAAAAGCTATGCATTTCTTTGATCCTGAAAGTGAAATTAACTTATTAGCAGGACCAGAAGCAGTTAATTCAAAAGGTCCAATTATTCTTCCTGGCGAAAGAGAGCAAGCATGAAAAAAGGTACAATTAGATTAATTGCATATGGCTTAATACTTGGTTGTTTAGGGATAGGTTCTATAGCTTGCTTTAATGCTGCTCAGTATAATAAAGCAAAATATAAATCTTCAAATGCCATTGTTCAAGATGCAGTTTCTAAATTAACTGCTATTTATACTAAAACACCTAATGCTTTAACAGATGCTAGTGATGAAAGAGCTCATGATAAAGCGTTATGGTACAACGATATTTATGAGCATTATTATGTAGAAAATGAAAAAAATAAAGACGCATATGTTGGAACTGCTATTCCTGCTTATGCTTTATCAACATTAACTCTAGTTGCGTTTGGCTTAATTCTTAAATATGAAGAAAAAGCTAAAGACAAAGAAGATAATGCAATAAGCAAGTAATCAAGGCTTTGTAGCAAAATAAAAACTCCTCAATTTTCAAAGAGGAGTTTTGTTTTAGAAAACGAATTATTTTGTAGTATAAGAAACGTCAAGTTTGTTTGAAATTACGTATTCGAGTGAAGCATTTTCACCAAAAAGTGAATAGTCAGCGTTAGCTTTCATTTCAATGATTGATGATCTAAGTAAACAATCTTTAAATGTGTATTTCATTTTTGTGACTGTGAAATTCATGTTCATAGAAGCACCGATGTCGCTTCCGCCAGCATTTATATTTCCTGTGATTTCCTTTGAAATACCTACATCAAATGTACCTTTTTCAACATCCCCATCAAGAAGAATATTTGCGGATAAATCATTAATAAGGCCTTTCATGTCTGATCCGATTTGGCTAACAACAGAATCCAACTCACTTGTTCCAAGGGTGAAATTCCAAGAGTAAATGCCAAATGTAGCATTTGCATAAATGCCATCAAAATCAAAGTCTTTAGCTATTTGAGCATAGTCTCCGTCTGTGCTAGTAATAGTCATAGCGCCAGAACCGTTATCTTTTGCCTTAGCAGATGCTTTAAATGATGCAGATTGTCCACTTCCTTTAGCGGAACTCTTGACATCCATATCAATAGTTTTACCTTCTAAGTCGACGTTTGCTACTAAATCAGCAGTAGCTTTAACACTTTCTTTTTCTCCGCTGGCTTTAGCAGTCATTTCTACTATAGCAGTTGATTCGAATTTGATAGCTTTGAGACTATCTTTCTTTTCAGTTTTTAAAGCTTCAGATACTTTTGCAGCGTCACCTTCTTTGTATGGAACACCTTTAGTAACCATACCGCTTTCGCATGCAGTTAATGATCCAGCCAACAATAAGCATGGAATCAAAATTCTTTTTTTCATTTTTATAAACCCCTTTTTAACTATTTTTATAATAATGGTTTAGCATAATAAAGTAAAATAATTTTTATTATTTTTAGAAAAGTTATTAACAACGATTATTTAAAGTGTTATAGTCTTTGCTGTTTATGAAAAATGCAGTTATTGTTCTTTCTATTATTGCCTTAATAGGTCTTATAGTAAGTTCGATAACTAATTTCGGAATTACTATTAAAAATAAAAAAATCAAACTCTATTGGGCTTTTCCATTAATAGTGGGTTTGATTTTTATTATCTTTGGTTTTATACCTTTTGATACATTCACTGATGGGTTACTTTCAAATAATGGAATGAATCCTATTAAAATATTGATTTTGTTTTTAAGTATGACGGGGTTATCAATATTTTTGGATGAAATGGGTTTGTTTTCTTTTCTTGCTTGTAAAGTTGTTCAAAGAAGTAAGTCATCTCAAATTAAAATGTATTTTGCTTTGTGCGGCTTGATTGCTATTTTAACGATGTTTACATCAAACGATATAGTAATTTTGACTTTTACCCCATTTATTATTTTCTTTTGTAAGAGAACCAAATGTAATCCTATACCTTATTTGGTTAGTGAATTTATAATCGCAAACACCTGGAGCATGATGTTTATTATTGGAAATCCAACCAATATATATTTAGCATCTTATTTCGGCATTAATTTTATTGATTATTTTTTAGTTATGGCAATTCCTACATTATGCGCAGGAATAGTGGAAATTGGGATTTTATTTTTAATATTTAGAAAACAACTATTAAAAGAATTTGAATATTCTAATGAAGAAGTAAAATTGAAAAATCTTCCTTTAACTATTGTTGGAATAACGATATTAGCTATTTGCACCATTCTATTAGTTGTTTCTAGCTATGTTGATTTTTTAGAAATGTATATTGTTTCAGTGGGATCATTCTTCTTATTGATTGTTATTTGCTTGATTTATTTTCTTTGCAAAAAACAAAGGCCTATTGAATTAGGTAATGCTTTTAAAAGATTACCATATGAATTAATCCCGTTCTTACTTGGAATGTTTACCGTTTCATTATGTTTTAATTATTACGGAATTTCTGCTTCATTATGTTCAATCTTTGGTTATGAATATACAAATATAATATACGGTTTCTCTTCTTTACTTGCTTGTAACTTAGTCAATAATATTCCTATGTCAGTTTTATTCTCTGGAATCATATCTAACATGGGAAGTAATTTAACCGTGTTACCAATTTATTCTTCTATTATAGGAAGTAACTTAGGCGCTTTTATAACCCCACTTGGTGCATTGGCAGGCATTATGTGGATAGAAATCCTTTCCTCACATGAAGTTAAATATACATTTTTAGATTTTGTTAAATATGGAGTTATAGTTGGAATACCGACTGCTATAGTAGCTTTATTGACATTACCTTTATTTATTTAATTGGATTAGGATACTAAGCGGAGGGTTGCTTTATAAAAAACATGCCTTGATTGATATTTGGATTATTGAATTATGTTTGTTCGTTTTGGGATAATAGTCTGAGCAACTATTATGGCTTAATATCCTAACCACGGAATCATAATAATCTTATTAAAAAATTAATCAATGTTATAAAAAGTCTTATTAGTGCCATAATGACACTTTTTTGTTTTAAAATCTTAAATTTAATACTAAAATCAATATATGAGTATAAAAGAAAAAAGGAAAAATAAGGGTTATTCTCAAAAAGATATTGCTATTAAATTAGGGATCCCTTTAAGAACATATAAAAGAATTGAATTAAGTGAAGAAAAGAATCATACATATAAACATGAATTATTGGAAAATAAAATAGATTTATTGCCTAAGAACCTTGTTAGACAAAATATAAAAAGAGAAACCATAGGTATTATAGGCGCGGGCAATGTTGGATATCCATTAGGTGTTTTATTATCCGAAAGAAATAGAGTATTATTTATTGACTCAGATGAAGAAAAGATTAAAAAAATAAATAACGGTGTCTCTTTAATTGATAATTATCAACTAAATTCAAATTCATTAAAGATAAAAGCGTCTTCTGATATAAAAACACTAATTTACTGCGACTCAATAATTATTGCTCTTCCTACTGAATACGTAGAAAGAATTAAAAGATTCAATACATCGAAAATTGAAGAATATATAGATTACATCTCTAAGAATAATCCATCTGCTACAGTGGTGATTAAATCTACTGTTCCTTTTGGATTTACTAAAAAATTAGCAAAACACTTTCACAATTTAGAGATTATCTTTTCTCCTGAATTCTTAAGAGAAGATCATGGAATAGAAGATACTCAAAACCCAGATAGAATAATATTTGGTGTTAAAAGAATTAATTTAAAGAACAAAAGAATGGCGATAGTGTTAGAGAATGTTACTAATAATGCTTCAAAAACGACTTTTATGAGCTATGAAGAAGCAGAAGCAGTTAAATTATTCTCCAATTCTTTTCTAGCGATGAGAATCGCTTATATGAATGAAATCGACACATTCGCGCTTAAGAATAATCTAGACGCTAATAAAATTATTAAAGGAATGTGCCAAGATAAAAGAATTGGAGACTTCTATAACAATCCTTCTTTTGGTTTTGGAGGGCACTGCTTTCCCAAAGATACAAAGCAGCTCCATTCTTCTTACAAGGAATCAAAGCTAATTAACGCAGTTGTGGAATCTAACATTGATAGAGCAAAAGCTATTGCTAAGCAAATAATGAAAAAATGTAGCAAAGATTCTACTATAGGATTTTATAAAGTTAAGAATAAGAACTCCGCTTCAATGGATGTAGCAAGTTTATTATTTAATAAAGGTTATAACGTAATCTTCTTTGAAGATGGTGATGATGAATCTTTTAATAATTTCATTAAAAAAAGCGATTTATTAATCGCTAATAGAATTGATGAAAGAATATCTTCTTATAAAGAAAAAGTCTTTACTCGAGACCTTTTTCTGAATTAGATAATCTTTTTATGGAAATGGTAAATGCTTCTAAAATTAAAGCGCCAACTATATTACCAACTGTAACAATTAAAATATTTAACCAAGTGTATCCAGTCCAACCCATTGCAAATGTGATATAGAACATATTTGCTATACAGTGTTGGAAACCTGCAAATACGAAAGCGAATACAGCAAACATTAACATAAGAACTCTTACACCAATTGGCCAGTCTTTTTTAAATGCATAAACCGCTGTATAGACTAACATTCCGCATCCAATAGAGCCTAAAAGGGTAATCCACCAGTTATCACTAGTAATAATTCTTGCATTTGAGATAGCTGTAATTGTTGCTTTTACTAATTCATTGTTATAGAAGAATCCAAAGCAAAGTGCTCCTATTACAAAAGCACCAATGAAGTTACCAACATACATGATTAATAAGTTAACAATATGCTCTTTTTTGTTTTCTGCTTCTAATGTGAATCCAACTTTTCCTGTGAAAAGATTAAATCCAAATAAACAAACAAGTAATAGTCCAATAGAAAAGACAATGCTGCCAATAACTTTATAGCCATTTAAAGAAGCAATGGTGAATAATAGTCCACCTAAAGCTATCGAAAAACCAGCCAGGATTCCTAAAATAAGTGTTTTAACGTGTTTTGTCATGTGCTTATTATAAATATTAAAATTAAGTATTGCTATACTTTTATAAGTATTAATGTGTAATAATAATCAAGTATGAAAATAGGAATTATTGGTGGTGGTGCAAGCGGAGTGTTTGCTGCAATAAGAATTAAGGAACTACATCCTAATTACGATGTAACTATTTTCGAACGTAACGATAAACTTCTTAAGAAGATTTATGCTACAGGCAATGGTAGATGCAATTTTGCTAATTCTAATTCTATTGAAGGAGCTTATAATAATGATTTTGCACTTCCTATATTAAAAGATTTTGATTATTTAGCAATTGATAAATATTTTGATTCAATCGGGATAAAATCTAGAAAATTAGATAATTTATATTATCCATATTCTTTAAGTGCGGCTACTGTAGCGGAGAAATTTTTGAAACGTATAAATGTCCTTAAAATTAAATTTGTTTTGAATGCAAAAATTGATAACTATACAAAGAATAAAGAAATCACTGTTAATGACACTAAATATACTTTTGATATGTTAATTTTTGCGTGTGGTGGAAAGAGCTCTTCTCAGTTTGGAACCGATGGGAATGTTTATTCTTTATTAGAGGAACATGGGTATAAGATTGAAAAATTATCCCCATCTTTATGCCCAATTAAGGTAAAAGAAAATGTTAATAAATTAGATGGCGTTAGAGCCAAAGCAAAAGTATATTTATTATCTAATGGAAAAGAAGTATATAACGAGGTTGGAGAAGTCCAATTTAGAAGCGATGCCTTAAGTGGAATTGTTATTTTTAATATAGCATTTATGATTAATAAATTTAACCTACAAGCAAATACTACTAGTATTAAAATAGATTTTGTTCCTGAGGTAGATAAAAGGATTAACAAAGAAGAATATAATTCTTATTTAAATGAAAAACTTTCCTCATATTTAGTTAAAAACAATATTGATATTCATAACGCTATTTTTGCATTTAAATCTTTTTATACTTTCGATATTTCTCATGTTTCTAGTGGTGGAGTTTCTTTAGACGAAATCTCTACTAATTTAGAAAGTAAAAAAGAAAAAGGGATTTATTTTATCGGCGAAGTATTAGATATAGACGCTAAATGTGGCGGATATAATCTTATGTGGGCATTTGCAAGTGCGGAAAAGGTAGCAAAGTCTATATGAAAATAAAATATAATTATCACACTCATACAAAAAGATGTGGCCACGCATATGGTGATGATGAAGACTATGTTTTAAGAGCTATCAAAGATGGCTATTTAGAATTAGGGTTTTCTGATCACGTCATGCTTCCAGGTATATCTCAACCAGGTATTAGAGGAGAGTTTGTTGAAGCAGAAAATTATTTAAACTCTATTAATTACCTAAAAGAAAAATATAAAGACGAAATTAAGATATATCGTGGTTTTGAATGTGAATATTTCCCTAAGTTTGCTTCATACTATAAAAGTTTACTGAATAGTAAAAAAGTTGATTATTTAATACTTGGTCAACATTTTTATATGGATGAAAACGATCAAATCATTAGTTGCACATTTAGAGCTACTAATATTGAAGAAAGTGAAAAACATTATATTGATTTTCTATTACAAGGAATGGCTTCTGGATTATTTAAATATGTAGCGCATCCTGACTTATTTTGTATTTTAAGAAAAGAATGGGGAGAAGATTTTGAAGAGTTATCTAAAAGAATTTGTGAAGCATCATTAAAATACAATATTCCATTAGAAATAAATCTATGTAGAACAGAAAGCAAAGATAAAGAAAAATGGAAATATCCAAGAGAAGAGTTTTGGAAAATTGCAGGAGAATATGGCGTAAGAGTCGTTATTGGTGCGGACGCTCATTATCCTGAAATGCTAGATATTGTAGCTTTCGATAGAGCTTTTGAATTAATTGAAAAATATAAATTAAAATACGAAGAAAAAATGAAGATTTAACATCTTAAATCTAATTTATCATTTATCAAGATACTTAAATTTTCCACTGAATATAGTGAATAATTCATCTTTTTGTTCTGAAGAAACAACTTTTTTAGGGACAATAAGGTGAATTGAATTGATTTTTTTATTAAATAAAAAGTAATAATATTCATTTTTCACAATAACATTTTTATATTCGTCAGTTTTCAAAACCGTTGTTGTCTCTGCTTTGGCATTTTTTTCGTGAAGAGTAACTTGCCCATTATCAATGGTCAAATCATATTCTGCACCATTAAGAAAACAATTTTGTTTCTTTTCTAATCTTTTATACATTGTTTTAGGGAGCCTTAGATAAACAGTAATCATTAAAGCAATGCCTAACACTAATAAAATGATTCCCATAATTAAAAGAAACAACCAAGGTTCTAATATTTTTAAAATTCCTATGCCAAGAATTAATGCACCAAATACTAAGCCGAAGATCGACATACCAAAATGTGCTTTTCTTCCATCTTTTAATAGATTATCCCAAGCATCTATAATTTCTTTACCATCCATTTTATAGTTGATATTAATCATATTTTCTCCAATGAATAAAAATAAATTTTTGACATATTATCATTATTTATAAAAATAAAGCAAACTAAAATAAAAGCCTTATTCATTTTCTGAATAGGGCCTTTTAAACTACAAATTAATTATTTAAGAATAATTTTTTGGAAGACTTTTTTACCTTTTCTAACTTTAATGCCTTCTTTTAATTGATCGCGTGTAAATCTCATATTAGGATTAGTAACTTTTTCTTCGTTAACTGTTATTCCACCTTGTTCTATAAGTCTCCTACCTTCACCTTTAGATGGGATTAATCCACCTAATAAAAGAACATCTAAGATACCTGCATCATCACCTTCAATAGCAATTTCGCTAGTAGGCATATTAGCGTCATCACCAGCACCTGAGAATAAAGCTTTAGCAGCATCACGTGCTTTTTCTGCTTTTTCTTTTCCGTGTACCATAGTGGTGATTTCCATAGCGAGAATTTCTTTTAGTTCATTAATTCTGCTGCTGTCCCATTTTTCCATTTCTTCAATTTCTTCAATATGGATAAAAGTAAGAACTTTCATGAATTTGATAACATCAGCATCTGCTGTATTTCTCCAGAATTGGTAGAAGTCATATACTGAGTATTTATCTTCATCAAGCCAAACAGCACCTTTAGCGCTCTTTCCCATTTTCTTACCATCAGCAGTTGTAAGAAGTGGAATAGTTAAGCAATATGCATCTTTACCTGTTTTCTTTCTAATTAATTCGGTACCGCCAAGCATGTTGCTCCATTGATCATCGCCACCAAATTCCATATTACAGCCATAGTCTTCGTGCAATCTATAGAAGTCGTAAGATTGCATAATCATGTAGTTGAATTCTAAGAAAGATAATCCTCTTTCCATTCTTTGCTTGTAACATTCTGCAGATAACATTTTGTTAACTGAGAAGCATGCACCAACATCTCTAAGTACCTCAATGTATTTAAGATCTCTTAGCCAGTCACCGTTATTAACGCATAATGCTTTGCCTTCACCAAAATCGATAAATCTACCAATTTGTTTTTTGAAACATTCACAGTTATGGTTAACTTGTTCAATTGAAAGAACATTTCTCATATCTGTTCTTCCAGATGGGTCACCGATTAAGCCAGTTCCTCCACCAAGCAATACAATTGGCTTATTACCTGCTAATTGTAATCTCTTCATTAATACGATAGTCATAAAGTGACCAGCATGTAATGAATCAGCAGTAGGGTCAAATCCAATATAGAATTTAGCACCTCCATTATTGATTAATTCTTTAATTTCAGGTTCATCAGTAACTTGTGCGATTAAACCTCTTCTTTGTAATTCTTCAAAAATCTTCATAATTACACCTCCAACAAATAAAAAATCCTCTATAGAGGACGTTATTAACGTGGTACCACCTCAATTTGAACTTCTCTCACAAGAAATTCCTTAGTGTGTCTATTGACAACATAGCTATATCGGGCATACCCGTCTATCCCTACTTAAGTTCAGGTAGCAGCTCCAGAATGTATTCAACTTACCTATCTATTGTCCTTTCACCAACCGGACGCTCTCTATATAGAATCAATAAGTCTACTTATTTCCTTCGTAGCTTTATCGCTATAAATCTATCATAACTATATTTAATTTGTAAATATACTTAATTGATTCTAAAATAATTAAGATGAAAATCTTACTTAAGAATGCACATATCATTAAAATGGATGATTCCCCGATGTTAAATGGGGATATTTTAATCAATGGAAATAAAATAGAAAAAATCGCATCTAATATTGATGGTGTCGTAGATAATGTGATCGATTGTAAGGGTAATATACTTTTACCGGGGTTTAAGAACGCTCATTCTCATACTGGGATGACATTTTTAAGAGGTGGAGGAAAAGACTTACCTTTACAAGAATGGCTTTTTACTTATTGCTTTCCTAGAGAAGATAAACTTACTCCAAGCGATGTCTATTACGCTACTAAGGTTGGAATTGTTGAATACATTCAAGCAGGTATTACTGCAGCATTAGATATGTATTTCTTTCCAATTGAAATAGGAAGAGCATCTGAAGAATTAGGATTTAGGATGGTTCTTCAAGGAATGTACAATTCTTATACGAATAAAAAAGAATTGATTCGATTATATAAAGAGTACAATTCTAAAAAGAGTTCTTTAGTTACATATCAAATTGGTGTTCATGCTGAGTATACGTTAGGTGAAGACGCTAAGAAAAATACCTTAGAAGTTATTAACGAACTTAAAATACCTTTCTACACTCATATCAGCGAAACTGAAAAAGAAGTTAAAGAATGCTATGAAAGACATGGCGTTTCACCTGTTAAATACTTTGATGATTTAGGCGCTTATAAGTATGGTGGTGCTGGTTATCACTGTATCTTTTTCTCTGATGATGATTGTAAGATTTTTAAAGAAAAAAATGTTTCAATCATTACTTGTCCAGGAAGCAATAAATATTTAAATGATGGACTTTGCCCAGTTCAAAAGTATTTTGATATGGGCTTTGATGTTTCTATCGGGACAGATGGACCTGCTAGTAACTATGATTTAAATATGTTCCTTGAAATGAGATTAATTCGTGAGAATAATCCTAATATTCCATGCTACGATATTTTGAAAATGGCCACTAGAAATAGTGCCTTAGCAATGAAGTTAAATAACTGCGACATTTTAGCAGAAGGTAAACTAGCAGATATTATTATGCTAGACTCTAATTTAATTAGTGATAAAATTGATATCGCACAGTCAATTGTTGAAAACGGTATGAAAACTTCCGTAAAAATGACTATGATTGACGGAAAGATTCTATACATGGAGGGAAAGTTTTTCTTCGGAGAGGAAATATCCAAAATGTATGAGAATTGTGAGAAAGTAAAAGAAAGAATCAACGGGGAGATTCTATGCTAAAGTATATTCCAACAATTGTATTATTAGGATTATTTGCGGTCGCATCAGTAGTCCATTTATATTTCTGTAAAACAGAACAAGAAAAAGCTAGAAAGGTTTCTAAACCTTTTCCTATGATTTTCTTAGTTCCAGCAATTATGTTGTTGGTGCCAGAGTATCCATTGATATGGATGTTCCCATTGCTATCTTTGTTAGGAGATGTTTTCTTAATATTTAAGAAGAAAAGCATGGGTTTCTTTGTTGCTGGTTCGGTTTTATTTTTCTTGGGACATCTATGCAACTTGATTCAATTAACAATTTTCTTATTCCAATCGGATACAAAAATACCATTCATTGCTTACTTTATTTTTGCTATCTCATTGGCTTTAATTATTAGATTTGTCTTCCCATTAACAAAAAGATACGCAGGTAAACTTGCATTACTCGCAAATGTTTACATGCCTATCTTAGTATTTATTGGTGTTTTCTCACTCCTTGTTACAGCAGCTTATGCTGACTCATATCAAGGATTATTGATTACATTGGGTTACATCTTCTTTATTTTTAGTGATGGATTCTTACTTTATTCCAACTTCATCAAAGATGTTAAACAATCCCATTTCTATATCATGACTACTTATTTTGTTGGAGAATTACTAATCTCTTTAGGATTAGCGATGCTCGTGACATGGAGTGTTGTGGTGTGATATTTTGCCAGTAACTCTTAAATAAGTAACAAATTTTTTAAGTGCAAGAGCCCTATGAGAATAGAGGTTCTTTTCTTTTGAATCCATACTAGCAAAAGTTTTGCCAGTTGCTTTACATTTAAAAATTGGGTCATATCCAAATCCAGAACTTCCATCTTTATGATCTATGATTTCACCTTCGCATATTCCTTCAAATTTAAGAGGCTTGTCATCTAAATTAATTGCGACTATATCACAAATGAATCTAGCGCTTCTATCTTTGCCTTTTAAGTCATTAATGATATTTTCCATAGCTTTATCGTGGCCTCCACATTCTGAGGCATATCTAGCACTATGAAGTCCTGGTTTATTATTTAAGGCAATTACTTCTAATCCTGAATCATCAGCTATAACAGGTAATATTGTTAATGGTTTAACGCTATTTGCCTTAAGCAAAGCGTTTTCATAATAATCTTTGCCATTCTCATTAACTTCTTCAGGATGCAATTGTAAGTCAGAAAGACCATATACAACAATTCCACATGGAGAAAGAATTTCTCTAACTTCTTGTAATTTGTGTTTGTTGTTTGTGGCTAAGATAATTTCGTAATTCATATTATTTAATTAAATCCTCCAAAGTAGTGTGTTGTTCGAGAGGCAACTCTTTAATGTTATATCTATCAATATAGAAGAAATCAACTCCGGCTTCCCTGGCAGCTTCGTAATCTCCTTCTCCATCTCCGATAAATATGGCATCTTCTTTTTCTAACTCGTATTTATCTAATAATTTAATAATTCCATCAGGAGAAGGTTTAGGGTTTTTTACCATATCAGCACCAACATAAGAGTTTATATATTCGTTTATTTCAGGATGGGTTTTTAATAAACCCTTAATCTCTTTTGATACTCTATTAGTAAATATTGTTATTAAAGCTTTTTTACTTTTTAGTATTTCAAAAACACTTTTTACATCATCAAAGAATTTCCCATATTTAATAAATGTTGGAGATATGTTTTTTACAAAAGCTTCATAGAATTTTTCTTGAGAATTAGAAACATTAGTTGTGTCTTTTATTTGGTTATAAACTTCTTCTACATTTAGAATTACATAGTTGATGTTATATGAATCATTAATAGTTAAGCCGCATGCTTCAAAAGCTGCTTCATAACAATGTTTAAAACATTCCGTAGAATCAACTGTTGTGCCATCTAAGTCAAAGATATAAAGTTTATAATCTTTCATGTTCAACTCCCTTGAAACGTAATTAAGTATCGTTTTGGATAAAATCCAAAATATACTCTATCATATTTTAGTTTGTTTACAACTTAATAATAATTTAATTTAAAATTTGTTCATTTTTAGTCAATTATTGACTAAAAATAGTATATATGTTATAACTATTAAGCCATATTAGCGAGACTTTGAGCGCGTAAAAAGGCCGAAGAATGAAATACTTCGAGAGTAGGTATAAACTTGGCTAAAGCGCAATAATAAACAAAATGGTTAATTTGGTTGGTAGATGTGTGTTAGATTCTACCAATGTGGAAAGCATCGCCCAGAAGTGATATGCGTTTTAAGATAAATGGCGACCATTAGGACACGGTCTTAAAATTAAGGTTTTTATCACCACGCTCCGCACAAATTGTAATATTTGAGTCAGAGGCCATCCAACTGAAGCAGTGATGTAACACCGGTAGTTTGATTACTTAAAAAAGCAATTGAAACTACATATGAGTGTTTTCATCACGAGAAAAGTTGTGGCTTTTTATTTTCTCCTTTTGAAAACGCTTTCGGAAAGGAGAAAAAATGGAAAATTTAAAATTAGTCAAATTTAGTGACAATGATTTCGTATTGGATGTTCGAGCAGACGAAGACAATGAAACTGTGTGGTTAACGCAAGAAGAAATTTCTATCTTATTCGATAGAGACCAAGCTGTTATATCCCGACATATTAACAATATTTACAAAGAAAGAGAATTAGACAAAAACACTTCTATGCAAAAAATGCATAAAAGTAGTAAAGAGAAAAATCCGAAAAATAGACCACCTGTTTTTTACAATTTAGATGTAATTATTTCGGTTGGATACAGAGTTAAATCAAAAAGGGGCGTACTCTTTAGAAAATGGGCCAATAAAGTATTAAAGGATTATTTGATTCAAGGATATGCAGTTAATCAAAAAAGGCTAGATAATCTAGGCAAAGTTATTGATATACAAAACAGGATGCTGTCTTATTCTCTAAATATTGATAAAGAAGAACTAACCAGAGTTATTAATCAATATACAAGAGCCTTAGATCTTCTTGATAGTTACGATCATCAAATTTTAGATAAACCAAAAGGTACTAAAAGTGATTATTTAATGACTTATCAAGAAGCAAGAGAAATTATTGACTCTATGAAATTCAAAGAAATGTCCAATGTGTTTGGTGTAGAAAAAGAAGAAGGAAAACTAAACGGGATTATTCAACAAGTTTATCAAAATGTCTTTGGGAAAGAACTATACCCTTCTATAGAAGAAAAAGCCGCTCATTTATTATATTTCTTAGTTAAAGACCATCCTTTTGCAGATGGATGTAAAAGAATAGCTGCTACTTTGTTTATCAACTTTCTTTATAAGAGTAAGAAACTTTATAAGAATAATAGACAAATTATTTCAAATGAAGCTTTAGTTGCGGTAACAATCTTAACTGCTGAAAGCAATCCTGACGAAATGGAAATCATTATTAATCTTATTACCAATCTATTGCAATAGAAAAGCAGTGCTCAAGCACTGCTTATTTTACATCTGGAGCAGGTGACGGGAATCGGACCCGCATAACTAGCTTGGAAGGCTAGTGTTCTACCACTGAACTACACCTGCAATTCGCGAATATTAGTATAAACATACTAGCGAATTAATGCAAATGCTATTTAATAAAATCTAATAATTCATTCTCGTTTTTATAGCCCATAGTGGTGTTAACTAACTTACCACTCTTAAAGAACATTAAGGTTGGGACTGCTTGGATTTTATAATCTCTAGCGATATCAGAACATTCGTCAACATCAATTTTTAAGATTTTAACATTTCCAAATGAACCTTTTTCATCCATTTCTTCAATAACAGGTGAGAGCATTTTGCATGGACCACACCATGTAGCAAAGAAGTCAACAAAACAATCAGATGATGAAATCAATTCTTTGAATTCATCGTAGGATTTAACGTGAATAATCATATCTAAACTCCTATTATAAAAAATACTAATCCAATTATACCTAGGTGTATAGGGTAATACAAATAATACGCAACTTTAAACCATTTAGCGTTATAACCTTTTTTGCCGTTATAAAGAAGAATTAAAATGCCCGCTAATATTGCATAAGACTGTATGCCATCCATTTGTTGCTCGTAAATACTGTCGAATAAGCTATTTGTAATTAAGAAAGAGATAGCACTAACAACTAACGCTAAAACTGAAAATATGTTTCTAATTAATTGTTCATATTGCTCATCACCAACATGTGCAGGTGCATAGATATTTATAAATGATGGAGCATATTTCTTAGCTAAATAAAAACCCATGCCCATCATATAACCATAATATCCAGTTTGTGGTCTAAGTGGTGGAAAGAACCAGTAATAAATTCCATCACATCCGCATCCTTCTAATCTTAAAACAACATAAGAAAAGATTGAAATGGCTATAGGTAGTGCAATTAAAGGCTTAATTTTCTTATTAGGTGATTCTAATATTGCAACACTAACTACAATCAATAATATGTCTATGAAAATGTTTCCCGATAATCCAAGAGTTTGATAAGGGGAATCTACAAAAGCTAGAACACCTAAGGCAATGCCTATAACAACCGCCAAAATACCTAATCTAAAAATATATTTTTTTCTATTCGAAGTTTTAAGTGCGCCCTCAACTGCTAAAAAGAAAAAAATTGGGATAGCAAGTCTACCAATTATTCTTAGCACATAGTAATCAGCATATTTTAAAGCCGCACCAATGTGATCAATAGTCATAGTGATAAGTGCGATTAATCTAAGCCAAAAAGAATTAAGAGTTAATATTTTTTTCATATTTGAGCGAAAATCGATAAGAATGAAATTAAATTTAAAAATGCATGAGCAACATAACTACATGGCAAGCCATATAATTTATAACCATATGTTAGACAGAAGCCAATTGTAAGATAAACAGGTAAAGCGGTTATTTCTGCTAAAAAAGTTGTATCTGTGAATTGGATATGAATAAACGCAAAGATGATAGAAGTAAGAATAAATGCTAGCGTTTCATTCTTTTCCTTCAAAAGTTCGTATAAACCTACTCTATAAGTGAACTCTTCACATAAAGGACCAACAAGAACAGTTATAAAAAACATCAATGTAGGATAACTTGTTGTAAAATCTATAACGGTTTGTTGATTAGCGTTTACATCAGAAGGACAAATTGATTGGATAATATACGAAACAATAATCTCTATTCCAATAGTTACAACCCCAAATAGTAATCCATATAAGTATTTTGTAGGGTCCTTAATTTTGGATAAAAAATATTTCTTATTTTTAATCGCAAAGGCAATCATAATTACAAACAATGTAAGATATGTACCTGTTAATATTGCAACATTTGCAGCATTTTTATCTTCAAAAATATTTCCAAGAATTATTAGCCAAATAAGTTGTAAAAGTAAAAATCCAGTGTAAGAAAAACCGCATAAAAAAATGATTAACTTTGTCATAAAAGGCAATTTTCCATCATTTTTATCGTCTTTTTTAATAGGAGTGTAACTTATGTCTCCGAGTTTTTCTAAGTTATTATTGATTTCCTCGAAATTATTTTTATTTTCTTGATACTGATCTTCTAAATTTAACATTTGCTTTATTTCCACTACAAAAAACTATACACTATATTCGTACAAATTGTAACAATAACATATGTTATTATTGCAAAAGGAGGATGTTTGATGGATAAGACAATATTAAACATGATTTCCGCTTTTATGGAAGTTGGTTTAGTACTTATTTTTATCTTTTTTGCATTTGTTCTTATTCGTGCTGCAATAAAAGGTTATAAGCAAGGCATATACAAATCAACATATTTTATGGTTGGATATGCATTACTTTTTATTCTTGCTTTAATAACAATGAGACCTATCACAAGAACAGTGTATAGCATGCCTTTAGATAGCTTTTTTAAGCAAAACCCTTTCCCTATTGATATAGCATTATCGGATAAACATATTCAATTTGATTTAACTATTAGTACGGTTGAAGCTACACTTACTGATTTTATTACTGGTGTTTGTAACCAAATTAACGCTAGTGAATCTTTAAGTATTAGCGTATCTCAATTTGCTAAAACTCTTACCGCGAGCATCATTTCATTTACGGTTTATTCACTTGTTCTTGAATTAATCGTAACATTTGGAACTCTGTTCTTGTTTATTATGTGGAAGTTATGTTTTGAAAAACTTGTTCCAAAAGTTGCTCAAAGAGTTGGAAAAATTAAATTTATTGGAATGGCCGAGAACTTAGTTACTCGTTTACTTTTATTCTATTTAACTATTGCTCCGTTCAGTTCTTTAATTAATGCGGTTAATCAAGGTATTCAAAATTCAAGAGCAAGAGATTCTCAAAGCCAATATGTTAAGGACATCGTTAATTTAGTTGATATATATAATGATTCTTTGTTTGCACAAGTTTTCTTCAATTGGCAAACTGGATTAAGCGGTAGCAATATTACATTTGATCAAGCAATTATGGATCATTTCACAAAAGCATTAAGTTCTACTGGTGATGCTTATACATTGGCAGAAGAACTTGGTAATTTAACTAATGCTTTAGGAAATGTAGCAGCGTGTTTAGGTGATGGCGCAGATGGAAAACCAATCATCACTGAATTCTCAGAAAATTTAGTTAATCCTGTATTTGATTTATTGGGTAACTCTCCTATTATTAATGATTTATTTCAAATATCTGTTGAACTTGCTTTGAATACTGATTTATTAGTAGATGTTCTCCCTAACTATCAGTATTTTGAGAAAGTCGATATTGGTGATATTTCGTTGAATGAAGAAATAGAAGTTCTTAAAGGAATGGCTAACGATGTTTTTGAAACACATATCTTAGATGATTTTATTGTTGTTGATAATGGTGAAATGCAAATTAATGCACCTAGTAATTTAGTTACATATTTAGATAATTTGTTCACTCTTCCTGAAAATAGAGAAAAAGTTAATAAGTTATTTAATGTTTTCAATAGAGCTGATGATTTAAAACTTCTTAATGCATGTTATAAATCCCTTGGATATTGGGCTGTTACATTAGATGATTCTAATAAAATTCTTAAGTTCTTAGGCGGGGATGTGTCGATTGATAACCCTTATGATGATCCAAATAACAAAGCAATCGTGGTTGATTTCATTAAAGAATTTGATATCGGACATGAAATGTATACGATATTCGATTCTTGTTGGGGTCTTGCAGCTTGCGGCGATCACGTAATTAAAAATGCTTACGATTCATTTAGATCTCAAGAAGAGGGAGAAGACGAAGAAGAGTTTAAGACTATTCAACAAAACGCTAAAACTGCTTTAGCGTCTACTTTAAGAGCAGAACAAACTACCTCTAACTTTAGAGATGCAATTTGCGGTATTAATCATATGAATGAAGATGGTAGCGCTCAAGAAAGAGACTCTACTAAAGGCGAACACTATGCATTAATGGATTCTAAAATCCTTGCTAAATTCATTAATGAAACTCCATTTATGAGAAACTTTCTAGACAATATGGAATTACAAGAAAAATATGGTTCTGCCTACGAAGAAGCAAATACTAGATGGAACAATTTAATGAACAATGTCTATGATGATGATCCTTCTAAACCATTACCAATAAAATTCTTCAAAGAAGAAATTAATCATATTTTAACGGTTGTTACTAATGTTATTCAGTTAGAAATACCAACATCTTCTTCCATAACACCTTCTCCGTTAAAAACAAGATTTAATGATGAAATTGAAGAAACTACAGATGAAAAAAAGCCATTTGAATATAAAGATTATCCTTCTTTCTTAGATGCAGTAGTTAATGCATTTGATGGTTGGATTAATCCTGATGATATTTTTGGTTCTGCCTTTGATTTAGATTCTAGAATTGCTCCTTATTTAGGAAAGGCTTTTGAATGCTTACAGCCATTAGATGAATCTAAGATTGTATATGCTTTAGGCATTCCTTTTATTGATGAAAAATTAGCCGCTCAAAAAGAGAAAACTCAAGAATTCTTTGATGTAGATATTATTATTTATCAACTTAACCATTCTGATGATGTATTTGCACAATTGGCAGACTTCATGAATGGTGACTTAATAAGTGCTCTTCAACATTTCTATAAAGGATTTATGATGAATGATGAAGGCCAATTTGCTTTTGAAACTCTAACTAATAGTGTTAAAGATGACATTGATGGTTTTTTAGATAAATTTAATGTTTATTTGGAAGTTAAGCCAGATAATCCAGATACAGCAGCATATGACCCTGTATTAGATGAACATCCATTGAAATATTATTTTGCTAATATTTTAAAAGCGTTCTATAACTTCGAACTTTTCAACCCACACAGTGGCACTTATAAAAATAAAAACATGCAAAATATGTTTGATTTTATTTTTGGAAATATGGAAGAACAAGGTGTCGAAAGACCAAGTGATGATGTCTATGCGGAATTAGATCCTGCTGGAAAATGGGAAGAAGAATTAGATGCGATTAGTAATTTATTTGGTATCTTAGGCGAAAATAATATGCTTAAATTTAATGATTTCTCTTCATCAATTAATTCAACACTTCTATATAGTTTAGCTGGTGATGTTACAACTGCATCAACTAAAGGCGATTACGATCCAAATATGCCTAAAAATTTAGGTGATGTTTTATCAGCGGTTGGTGATTCAGTATTATTCTCTAACTTAATGGGCGGATTATTAGACGCAAATTTGAATGATAGTCTTTGTGATGCAACAATTGGAGTTACATATAAAAATATCAATTCTAAAGAATATTGGCACGAAGAAGGAGAGAATATGTCTGGTCTTCTTTTATCGATTGCAAAACTTGACTTAGATTTACAAAACCTAGATTTAACTAAAGTAACAGATGTTGTTGGAATGAACGATATGTTACATAAGTTATCTGATTCGTTAATCTTTAAGAGCGAAGATGGCAATAAGTTTGGTGAATGGCTACATAAGAAAGTAGATACTGCTATGGCTTCTATGTCTGAAGGTTTGTTAAACGACCCTGAATCTTCATATTGGGATAGTGATTGGGATGCAGTTATAAATTCGGTTAATAATGAAAACTATCCAAATCAAAAGATTGCTCATTATGATTTCTTAGTTAGAGATGAAATAATGCCTTCTAATTATGATGATAATAAGGCTGCTTGGAATGTAAGTAACTACGATGCTTTAATGACTTCTTTTAAGAACGAATATCACTATGATGAATTAAGTAAAACTGAAGCTGATGAATTATATATGCAAGATGGCTTTATCGAAGACTATTATGATAAAGTTCTTCAATATGATGAAATTGGTAGAGTAGTTAATGTAGTAGCTACTGGTATTAAGATTATGGATGGTGGAGACTCTATTGATTTTAACAATATCACAGCAAATGATTTAGATAACTTCTTAACTGCTACAAACAATACAAACTGTTTAAGAATCGCTTCATATAACGCGATGAAACAATCAAAAGATAATGTTGGAACTAATGATTTTGTTGATATTAATAAAGTACAATTTGAATACTTAATTACAGCAAACGCTTCAATAGATAACTATGCTTTAGGCAGAGCAAATCGTCAGGAAGAAATTGATCATATTGTTGAATTCTATTCTAACTACAAAGAAATTCAACGTATTGCTGGCGATGATTTAAATGCGGATTCATTCTTTAATAAAGCAACATTAATGGAAATTTTAGGTGTTGATAGTAATGGTAATGACGATTCTACTAAGAAAGATTACTTCACTGGCTTATTAGCAGGTTTACAAGCAACTCATTGCTTTAACTTAAGCGTTGTAGAAGATAGAACGTTAGGCAACGTATCTTTCTTTGAAGATATGATGATTAATATGATGAATAATAGCGGTCTTACTGATTTAGCCGATGCTACTCCTAATGAGATTGAAGCTAGAGTTAAGAAATTATCTAATCATGATTTCTACAACACAGTTAATGACGAAGGCTTTAACTCAATTTGGACCGAAAGAAATGGCGATAATGAAGTGGTTGGTGGAGAAACTGCTTGCTTTGTTGATGTTTTCAAGAAAGTAATTAATGCTACTAAGGGTGATGAAATTGACGCAAATAATATCGCTGTTACTGACTTACCAGCTTCTGAAGTCACAAATATCATGAAGGCTGTTAATGGTTCTTACTTATGTACTGGTGTTATGAGCCACTTTGTTAAAGATGCATTCTCTGGTGAAATGGGTCTTGAAGAATTATTGAAATATGATCCAAGTGACACTGAAATGATTGCGGATTTTGATTTAGATTACTTAGATTATGGTGGTAGTAACAATAACTGTGGAGAAGGTACAGAAATTTACTGTATCCAAAAAGCTATTGAATCCATGCAATACGAAGATCCAGTTACTCATGAATATAAATTTGTTGATTTAGATGACTTCCAAACATCTTTAGATAATAAGAAAGATTGCTTAGACGGAGTATTCTATTTCTTGTTTAATTCTAAGACTTTAGCAAAGACTGAGATTCGTGACTCGGTAGAAGTTAAAGGTAGAAGCGTAATGCTTTATAATGCATTAGATAATTTTGACTCATATTTAATTGGAAGTAATAAAGCTAATAAGATTGACGCTATTGAAAAGTTATTTGATACTTCTTCTAACGCTAATGGAGATAAAGCTTATTTAGTAGAAGCCAATGGCTTAACTAGATTAACCGATGAAGCTGGTAACTTTATTACAAATGTAACTATTGATACATTACGTGCAAATTCAGTTAAGAGAAACATGATTTTAAATCTTATTAAATATTCTTATGATAGAAATGATGGAAATGAATTCTCGAGTGATACTGAAGTTAAAACATCAAGAAGCTATTTCACTAGTGAAATTGTTTCAGGTATCTTTGATGATGTTTTAACTACAGAATACGGGACTATTTATTCATCTTATTCAAGTAGTAGAATCGCTACATTCACTGATTACGAAAAATTCTATTTCGCTTCTAACCAAACTAACGGAAGAGCTCTTTCTTCTTCTGATATAACAACTTCAACATTTGATAATTTAAATGAAGTAGAAAGACGCGGCTTACAAGGCGCTATTGAATTAACTAGATATTTCAATGGTGAAGCAGATAGAAGCGGAACTGATATTTCAAATATTGAAAGTAACTTATTTATCACCGATATTATAGATAATAAGGATTCTATTAGAGAAATATTCACAGATTATTTCTATAACGATGTAGAAAATAAAGATTCTAGATTCGCTAAGATTTTATTCGTTTCTAGAGGAGCTTTATCTATCGAAAAAGAAACTGCTACTGCAAACAACACATATCCTGAAGATTCTGGATTATTTGTTATTTTGAAATATACTCATCAATTACTTTCTGATCCAAGTGTCCAACCAAGTGATTGTGTGTGGTTTGCTATAGATGGATATAGAGAAGATTATTATGATAGTTCATTTAACTTTAGAAACTATGGTAATGATTTGATGGATTATATCGAAAGCTGCTAAATGTAATTATGCAAACGATAAATAATAATTACGAAGCAAAAATTGAAGTAGAGAAAAGTAAATTTATTGGTCTACTATTCCCTCTTCATAATGAAGAAGAATTCAAAGAAATATTGAAATTTCTTCAAAAAGAACATAAGAAAGCTAGACATATTGTCTATGCTTATCGAATTGGAACTAAAAGTAAATCTAACGATGATGGTGAACCTAAAGGTACTGCTGGTAGACCATTATTAGAATTACTACACAAGAAAGATTTGAATAATTTAGTTCTGTTCGTTGTTAGATACTTTGGAGGCACTAAACTTGGTGCAGGCAGACTACTTAGAACATATGTAGCTAGTGGAATAGAAGTAATTAATAACGCTGAACTAATAGAATTGGAGTAAGAAAATGTCTGAATGTAATCATGATTGCGAGCACTGCGCTTCTAAGGAAAGCTGTGAAATCGTAAAAGCGAAATTAAATGATCGCTCAAAAATTAAAAAAGTAATCGCTGTACTTTCTGGAAAAGGCGGAGTTGGTAAATCTTTTATCACCTCTATGATTGCGGTAAGTTTAAACCGTAGAGGATTTTCAGTTGGTATTTTAGATGGAGATATAACTGGCCCTAGTATTCCTAAAGCATTTGGAATTAAAGATAAAGCAATGGGCGAAGATGGACTTATCTATCCTTTAATTTCAAAAGGCGGAATTAAGATTATTTCATCAAACTGTTTATTAGAAAATGACCAAGACCCAATCGTATGGAGAGGACCTCTTCTTGGCAATTTAGTTAAACAATTTTATGAAGAAGTTTTATGGGAAGAATTAGACTATTTAGTAATTGATATGCCTCCAGGAACTGGAGATGTCGCCTTAACTGTTTTCCAAACTTTACCAGTAGACGACTTAATTATTGTTACTTCTCCTCAAGACTTAGTCTCATTAATTGTTACAAAAGCTATAAATATGGCGAATATGATGAATATTCACGTTTCAGGTGTAATTGAGAATATGTCCTATTTAAAGTGCCCAGATTGCGGTAAAAAGATATCAATCTTTGGTGAGTCTCATTTAGAAGAATTCTCCAAACAAATTGGATTTGATATTTTAGGTAGATTACCTTTGGTAAGTAGTAACGCTGAAAAAGTAGATAAAGGTGAAATTGAACAAGTTTCTATAGAAGAATTTGAGCCAATTATAGATAAGATTATTGGAGGAAAATAAAATGAGTGAATTAGGTAATAGACGTTTTAAATTAGTTGAGAAAATGAAAGCAAATAGTGCTGCTATTATTTTCTCAGGGGTTAGTAAGATTGCTAGCGAAGATGAATTATATCCATTTCAAGTAAATAACAATTTCTTTTATTTAACAGGTATTGAACAAGAGCATTCAGTTTTATTGATTGTTAAGGGCTTTAGTGAAGTTAAAACATATTTATTTGTTGATGAATATAGCGAACTTAAAGAAAAGTGGACTGGTAGAAGACTTACATTAGATGAAGCAAAACAAATTAGCGACATTGATAATGTATATACATATAACCAATTAGATAGCATGATCTCAGTTGTATTTGATGATAATAATAATCAATACGGTAAGATTGATGCTTGTTATTTTGATTTAAGTCCTGAAATTAAAGTTGGGGACGAATTATCAATTAAACAATATGTAGAAAAATTTAGAGTGACTTATCCAAATATTGGTGTAATAGATGTTTATCCACTTATTAGAGATTTAAGAATGATTAAATCTAGATACGAAGTTGAATGCATCGTTAAAGCAATTGAAGAAACTGGAAAAGGGATTAATAACACTCTTAAAAAATGTAATGAAGGCATTTATGAATACGAACTTGCAGAAATTTTTAATCATTACGGAATGATGCATGGAAGAAGAAAACTTGCTTTCTCTACAATTGTAGCAGCGGGTAAAAACGCTACTTGCTTACATTATCCAGGACAAAATTCCAAGATTAAAAATAAAGACATGGTCTTATTTGATTTAGGATATAAAGAAGCTGGATATAGTGCGGATATTTCTAGAACATATCCAGTTAATGGGGTATTCGCTGGTATTGCTAAATCTGTATATGAAGCAGTTTTAAACTGTAATAAATCAGTCATTGAATATGCAAGAACTGGTATGACTATTGCAGATTTACAAGCTCACGCAATTGAAGTATTAACTTCTGAATGTTTAAGACTCAAGCTCATTAATAAAGATGATGATATTAAGAAATATTATTATCATAATGTTTCTCACCATTTAGGTTTAGATACACACGATATTTCAATTAGAGAAAGACCACTTGAAAACGGTAACGTAATTACTGTTGAACCAGGATTATATTTTGCTAATTTTGGTGTAGGTGTAAGAATTGAAGATGATATTCTTTTTAAAGATGGTAAAGCAGTAGTTCTTTCTAAAGGAATCGCAAAAGAAATTGCTGATGTAGAAAGATTAATGGCTAGTAAAAAATTTGAGGAATAAATAATGAAATATATTTTAGCAATAGATCAAGGTACAACTTCTTCTAGAGCTATGCTCTTTAATAAAGAAGGTAAACCTATAGCAACAGCCCAAAAAGAAGTGGAGTGTAAATATCCTCATTCTGGTTGGGTTGAAGCAGACGCAATTGATATTTGGTTATCGGTTATTGATTGCATTAGTGAGATACTTGCTAAAAATGATTTAAAACCAGAAGATATTGATTCTATTGGTATAACTAATCAAAGAGAAACTACAGTTGTTTGGAATAAGAAAACAGGTAAACCAATTTGTAACGCCATAGTTTGGCAGTCCCGTCAAACTACAGAGATATGTGAATTATTAGCGGATAAAAAGTCTCTAATTCACTCAAAAACAGGATTATTAATTAATCCTTATTTCTCTGCGAGCAAAATTAGATTTATATTAGATACTGTTCCACACGCTCAAGAAATGGCTGAGAACGGTGAACTTATATTTGGTACAATTGACACTTGGGTTATGTACAAACTCTCAGGTGGAAGAATACACGCTACTGATGTAAGTAACGCCTCTAGAACGCTCTTATTTAATATAAATACAATGTCTTGGGATGAGGAATTATGTAAGATTTTCAATATTCCAATGAAGATGTTACCTAAAGTAAATCCTTCTTCTTATAACTATGGTAATTCAACAGACGGCATTCCAATTACTGGTGTTGCAGGAGATCAACAAGCTGCATTGTTTGGTCAAACTTGTTTCGAAAAAGGTGACTGTAAAAATACTTACGGAACAGGTTGTTTCATGTTAATGAACATAGGCGATAAACCAACTTTCTCAAGTAGTGGCTTATTAACTACAGTAGCCTGGAAAATTGGCGATAAAGTTACATATGCCTTAGAAGGATCTGTATTTATTGGTGGCGCTGTTGTTCAATGGCTCCGCGATGAAATGAAAGCAATCAAAAAAGCATCTGAAACAGAAGCTATAGCGATGTCTTTACCAAAAACGGGTGGAGTTTATATGGTTCCAGCTTTTACTGGCTTAGGAACGCCATATTGGGATGATGAAGCTAGAGGCTCGATCTTTGGCTTAACTCGCGCTACAACTCCAGCGCAGATTATTAGAGCGTGTCTAGAAAGTATTGCTTATCAATCAAAAGATGTCTTTGAAGTAATGAAACAAGAAACTGGTAATGCGATTAATGATTTAGGCGTTGATGGTGGCGCTACTGCAAATAAATATTTAATGCAGTTTCAATCTGACATTTTAGAAACAAATATTAAGTTACCAACTTGCTTAGAGACTACTGCACTTGGCGTAGCTTACTTAGCAGGATTAAATACAGGCTTCTTCAAGAGCATGGACGAAATTAAAAAGATTCATTCTTATCAAGCTACATATAAGCCAAATATGGATAATGATGAAGTAGTTAGAAAATATAAAAATTGGAAGTTAGCTGTAGAAGCTACTAGAATGTTTAAACCTGAATAGAATAAAAGTATTTAAATGCTATTTATATAAATGCAAAGGTATAGTTACATTGTTTTTGCAGCGTTGTTTTGGTTTGCTTTTTTAAATTTTATAAGACTTATGATTTTAAAGATTA
>JAILIF010000034.1 GCA_024695405.1 Bacilli bacterium | reverse complement strand
TTTACCCATATAATAAAAATGCCTCCTTTGAGATGGATATTTAGTTCCGGGAAGAACCATAAATATCATACTTCAAAGGAGGTTTTTCTAACTAAAAGCAGTTTCCAATTGCAAAGGTGCATTTAGTTTGTCACTTCGCGTTTAGTTTTTTCTTTTCTTTGATTGATTCATAAAGTTTTAAATAAGACTTTCAATTATGCTATCATGTTAAAAATATTTTTATTTTTTGAACAGAATGCAATTTGTTAATCGTTATAATAGTCGAGGAGTACAAATTATGAAATCTAAAAGAAAATTTATATTAGGAACTTCACTACTTTTATTATTAGCAGGTTGCGGAGGAGGAAATAATTTTGGAGATTCTGCTCCAACCGACATGGATAGAGGATATGATATTGGTTCTAGAGGAGAAAGCGCTTCTTCTGATTATTCTTCTTCGCCTAGTGATGAAAGTTATAATGGAGAACCATCAAATAACATTCAAGCAACTATTTCTGCAGGCTTATTAACATGTTCTGCAGTAGACGATAATAAAGAATATGATTTCTGGAAAGAGTTAGCTTCAGTAAATCAATCGAATGAAAAAAATCAATTCAAAGACTATAAAGATAAATACGCATTTGATACATACAATCGGTTAGAATTGAATATTTTAAATGGTAATAACATTAAAGTTAAGATTAAAGACACTGATTACGAAACTTACGTAGATAATTTTCATAAAGCATATCTATTCCCTAAAACAAGCGATTATAAGGAAGAATATGATGTAGAAATTAGTTATGTTGATTCTGCTAACGAAAATCAAACTGTTACAAAAACTGTGAAAACAGGTAACACAATTGATTTAGAACAAACGTTCACTATTTCTGATTATATGCAAATTATGTTTGTAATAGACGCTACAGGTTCTATGGGCGATGAAATTAAATATCTTCAAGCAGAAATTGATGATGTTATTACTAAAGTAAAAGCAAGTAATGAAACAGCACGAATTGAATTATCAATTATGATGTATCGCGACTTTGGAGATGAATATGTTGTTAAATATAACGAATTCACTACTGACATTGCTTCCCAAAAGGAATTCCTTGCTAACCAAAAAGCTGCAGGTGGAGATGATTTTGAAGAAGCTGTTGATGAAGCTTTGATGCAAGCAGCAGAAAAGCAATGGTCAAACTACGCTACAAAATTATTATTCTTTGTTGCTGATGCTCCAGCGCACGATACATTAGTTGGAAATTGGAACAATGCAGTAAATAATCTTGCAAAGCAAGGCATTAAAATTATTACTGTAGCTTCATCTGGAATCGATTCAAAAACAGAATATTTCTTTAGATCACAATGTTTATTAACTGGTGGGCAATATGTTTATTTAACTAATAACTCTGGAATTGGCGGAGAACATTTAGAAGCAACAACAAAAGAAAAACTTCCAATTGAATTTTTAAATTCTTGCTTGATTAGATTAATTAACGGTTATTACACTGGCGTCATGGAAAATCCTATTCCGTATAAACAAGATCAACAACACGTGCAATAATTGCTCCCAATAAATAAGACCTCAAACAGGTCTTTCTTTTTTATCAAATAAAATGTGTGAATGTAATGCCTTCTTTTTCCGGAACTCCATATTTCTCTTTAGCATCTTTTATCACTTTCATTAATAAAACCATGTTTCTAGCGACAACTCTACCATTTTGAAGTCCTTCATCGTCTTTTTCAATTTGGCCTTTTTCACGACCGAAACCATTATTCCGTTGGCATTTGATCGATTGTGAAATATTTTTTATTCAAAGTTTTTTGTTAACCCAGTACAGGCTTTTTAAAAGTAAAAAGATACCCGTATATTACAATAATATTTTCTGTTATCCGATTTGCTTCGAACAAATAGAATCATGGACTTGCGTAGAGAGGACTTAAACACTCCCAAATCCCGACTACTAGATTTGCATTACGTTATCTAGAAAATAAAAAACGAGACAATGTACCGTAAAATGCAAAGATAATATTTTCGATTCTATATACAAAGTATTTAGATAAAATAAAAAGACATCTTGATGTTAACAAAATGTCTCATTTTTTCGAATGGCAATAAGCGAAAGAAATGATACAAATGAAACAAAATCGAGAGCCAAAATGAAACAAAGGGCACCCGAAATGAAACAAAAAAAGCCACTTTTCAGTGACTTGATCATTATTATTTGCTTTCGTATGTTACTTTCCACGATGCGAAGTTTGCTAATGCCTCTTCGGTTCTGGTATATCTTCTTTCACCACTATTGAGTTTAGCGATTTGATTCATATCGTCTTGGCTTAATGTGAAATCGAAGATATCGATATTGTCTTTGATATGTTCGACGTTTTTACTGCCTGGGATGACAATAAATCGCATTTGAACATGCCATTTTAATATGACTTGATCAGTACTTTTATGATATGTACTAGCGATTTTAGCCACGATTGGGTTATTTAATAACTCAGCTGTCATACCTTTGCCACCTAAAGGATACCAAGACATTATTTTAATATTTAATGGCTCTACAACTTTTCTTAAATCAACTTGTGGGAAGAAGGGATGACATTCCACTTGTATCACTTGTGGCAAGACATCGAATTCTTTTAATAAAGCTTCAATA
>JAILIF010000004.1 GCA_024695405.1 Bacilli bacterium | reverse complement strand
AAAAAAGGTTTGTACCTACTAATAAAATTAATAACTATGTAGATGCGATTATCTATGAAACTAATGTAAGAGATTTTACTGAAGATAAAAACACTGACATTAAAGAAAAAGGTAAATATTTAGGTTTTGTTGAAGAAAATAGAAAGACTAATGGCGGAAATCCTGCTGGAATTGATTATCTAAAATATTTAGGAATAACACATGTTCAATTAAATCCAATATTTGATTTTGATAATGTTAAAGACGATAACGTAAATGCTTCTTATAACTGGGGTTATGATCCTTTATCTTATTTTGCTATTGAAGGTAGTTATTCTTCTAATCCAGAAAATCCTAGCAGCAGAATGAAAGAATTTTCTTTCATGGTAGAAGAATTGCACAAAAACAACATTAGAACTGTTATTGATGTTGTTTATAACCATGTATTTGAATATGCGACTTCTTATTATGAGAAGATTGTCCCAAACTATTATTTTAGAAGAAGAAAATCAGGCCAAATCGCAAGAGCTAGTGGTTGTGGAAATGACGTTGCTAGTGAACGCAAAATGGTTAAAAAACTCATTATTGATAGCGCTAAGTATTTAACTAAATACTATAACGTTGATGGTTTAAGATTTGATTTGATGGGCTTGTTAGATATTGATACAGTTAACCAATTAGTAAAAGAATGCAAACAAATTAAAGAAGATTTAATGTTCTATGGCGAAGGTTGGAATATGGGTTATGAACTTCCTTATGAAAAGAAAGCTTGTTCAGATAACTGTAATTCGATACCTAATATGGCATTCTTTAATGACTCATATAGAGACATTATCAAAGGGCCTACAAGTAGAGATAGAGTCCAAGTCAAAGGTTATATCAATGGAGATATAAGTTATACTGGTGGTCTTGATTATATTATTCACGGATGCGTTAAGAATATTTCATATCATCCAAGATTTAGCGACGCTAATCAATCAATAAATTATGCTGAATGTCATGATAACAATACATTGTTTGATAAATTATTAGAATCTAACTATGAAGAATCTAAAGAAACTCTTTTAAGAAGAGTTAACTTATGTAATGATATTATTCTTTTTAGTTTAGGAATTCCTTTCTTTCATATGGGACAAGAAATTGGTTTATCTAAAGAAGGATTAGATAATACATACAATGTGGTCAAAGTTAATAACATGAACTGGAATCTTGTTGATGAAAGGCTTGAAATGGTTAAACATTTTAAAAACATGATTGAACTAAGAAAAATGTTTAAATTTACAAAAATTCATTCATCAAAAGATATTGAAAAAGTATTTAAAATTGACCATTGGAATAATGGGGTTTATTGTGTGGTTATTTCTAATGAGACATATTCCCAACCATATAAAGAGATAGTTTTATTAATAAATCCTATCAACCAAGACTTCACATTTGAGTTAGATAATGAATATAAATTAATACAAAGTATTAATAACACTACGAATAGTGCGATTAAAACAGGAATTATTTCTAACGTGTCTTTTAATATTTATTACCGTTAAAAGTTGGGAACAATTCTCAAATTTCCTAGTTTATAATACCTTTAATCGAGGTGTTTTTTATGTTAAGCGATGTTGTATTAGTGGGTATAGCAAAAGATAATTTAGAAAGAGGATTTAGAAACTTTGATGTAGATTCTATAAACCCATTAACAGAGAGTAGAACTCACTCGCTTATCAAGGTGAGTTATTGGACAAAAGAAGATTATACTCGATTGAATCGAATTAAAAAAGATACGCCAGTTGTAATTAAAGGACATATAGAAATCGATGAAGAATACGGACTATTTATAGTGGCCGAGTGTATTTATTTGTGTTGTTGATTTTTAAAAATAAATATATTAATATATTTGCATGTCAAACGTAGGTAAAGCAGCAGTAAAGAGATGCGGTACTCTATTACATGCTTATTTCAGTTGGATTCTTCCATATTCTAGGAAGCCATCAAAACAACCGCTCAGTATAAAATTTAAAAAACTAAAATATTTTATCAATAAAATAAATAAATCTCTTAAAATCGAAATGCATGTTAAAGGAAGCGAAACAATTCCTGCAGATGTTAAGAGCGCATATTTACCAAACCATTTATCAGCATATGATCCAATGATTATTTCTACAGTCTTACCGGATGTAACCACTTACTTAAGTAAGATTGAAAATAAGAAAATACCATTTGTTGGTAGAATCATTGCTGCTATGGAAGGTTGTTTTGTTGATAGAAGCAGTTTTGAAAAAGCTATCGAAGCAATGATGTATCTTGAAAAGGATTTAACAGAGCAAAATAAAAACTGGGTTGTCTTCCCTGAAGGCACTAGAAATAGAAATCCTTTGGCTCCATTGCTTGAATTCCATAAGGGTTCATTTAGAGCATTTATGAAAGCACATGCTCCAATTGTTCCTGTTGCAATTTATGGAACTCAAAATGTTCTTAAAAGCAAATATAAATTAAAGAAATATCCTGTCTACTTAACATTCTTAAAACCTCTTACTCCAGAAGATTATAAAGATATGTCTCCTGATGAAGTACGTGAAACAGTAAAGAGTAGAATTCAAGAAGAAGTAAATGCACAAAGAAAAGCTTACTTCACTGAAATTGAAGGATTATTCAAGTCAAAAAGAGGCTTAAAGAAATTCAAAGAAGAAAAAATATTAGAAAAGTTAGCTTAGATAGTTAACTTTTTTTCTTAAATATTTTGGATATCTATTCTTAATAATATTGCCATCGCTTTTTGCAATATCGATATTAATGCCCATATATTTTAGAAGAATAAATCCTTTATTTGCTTTTATATTTAAACTTTCACCAGACAAATATTTTATTGCGGATTGTAGGTCAATTTCTAATTCATTATCAAATGATTTTACATATGTAGCAAAATGGTGATCATATTTTAATATTTGGCCAGATAATTCCCCTAGTTTTACTCCTTTTCTAATGACTGATAGCTTTTTTAAATTATCATCATTTTCAAGGTAGAAAAGAGAATCACCAAATTTATTTATGAAATTATCATTTAAATTATTAATGAATTTATTAGCTTTAAATTTCTCTGCTTTAGAAATAGTATTTTCGATTGTTCCTGGTTTATTTAGTAAGCAGATGTAGTGACCTTCTCCAGGAAAAACGTTAGGTAATAAATGAAACCCTAAATTGTTCTCGCCTTTAACAAATAATTCATTATTGATATTAATGATTTTTGCATCGCTATTTTTAAGTAGTTCTTCAACAACATCTTCATCTTCTTCTTTAGAAAATGAACAAGTGGAGTAGATTAATTTTCCTCCAGGTTTAAGCATAAAATACGCAATTTTAATTAATTCTTTTTGAATTTCTGAGAATTTAATTACTTTTTGATAACTCCAGTCATCTTCCATTTCTCTTTGTTTTCTAAACATGCCTGAACCTGAACATGGTGCATCTAAAATAATCTTATCAAAGTGTTCATAATAATCCTTATAAATGGTAGAAAAATCATTATTAGTGATAACGACATTACCTAGGCCTAAACGTTCTACATTTTGTAATATAAGACCTGCTCTTTGGTGACTTAAATCGTTTGAGATTAATAATCCTGTTCTATTTAAAGTCATTGAAGCTTGAACAGTTTTTCCTCCTGGAGCCGCGCATAAATCTAATACTTTTTCATTAGGAGAAATACCTAACAAATAAGAAACACACATTGCGCTTGGATCTTGCAAATAATAAGCGCCTAATTCATGAAGAATATTTTTACCTAAATCATATTCATCCTTATCATATAGATAGGCGTGATTTACTATCGGATGTGGGTTAACATTAGGAAATAATTCTTTGAATTTTTCGTCACTAATTTTGTTTGTGTTAAGTAAAACTGCATGTTTACTTTTTTCTTCATTTAGAGATGAAACTAATTCGTTAATCTCTTTTTCATTCATCCAAGAAAGCAAATGTTGTTTAAATGTCATGAAACTATTTTAGCAATATATTTAAATAAAATATATTTTTTTGTATAATAGTTGCATTGGTAGGTATTCTATATGAGAATGGTAGACTTAATCATCAAGAAAAGAGAAGGTTTTGAATTGACCGAAGAAGAGATTAGATTCTGGATTTCAGGATATGTAAAAGGAGAAATTCCAGATTATCAAAGCTCTGCAATGCAAATGGCTATTCTTTTCAAAGGAATGAATAAAAACGAAGTTTCAGTCTTAACTGACGCTATGGAACATAGTGGTGAAACTTTAGATTTAAGCAATATAAAAGGTATTAAAGTTGATAAACACTCAACAGGCGGAGTTGGAGATAAAACAACTTTGGTTTTAGGCCCAATGGTAGCCGCTTGTGGCGGTGTTGTCGCTAAACTGTCTGGTAGAGGTTTAGGCCATACTGGTGGAACTTTAGATAAATTAGAATCTATACCTGGATTATCAATCGCCATTGAAGGAAAAAGATTTGAAGAACAAGTTAATAAGATTGGTTTAGCAGTCGCTGGCCAAACAAAATCACTTGTCCCAGCTGATAAAAAAATGTACGCACTTCGTGATGTTACAGGAACTGTTGAATCTATTCCTTTGATTGCAGCTAGTGTTATGTCTAAAAAATTAGCTAGTGGATCTGATGCAATTTTATTAGATGTTACTGTTGGCGATGGCGCTTTCATGAAAAATATGGATTCAGCTCGTGAACTTGCAACATTAATGGTAGGTATTGGAAACAAATTAGGCAGAGATACAAGAGCGATTATTTCTGATATGAGCGAACCTTTGGGCTACGCTGTTGGTAATAATTTGGAAGTTAAAGAAGCCGTTGCTTCATTAAAAGGTAACGGACCTGAAGATTTAATGGAACTTTGCTATACAGCAGGAAGCATTATGCTTGTTCAATCAAATATCTTTAAAACAACCGAAGAAGCAAGAAAAGCTTTAAAAGAGAATGTTGATAATGGAAAAGCATTTGAAAAGCTTTGTTTAATGGTTGAAGCTCAAGGCGGAGATGTAAGTTATATTAAAGATCCAAACAGGTTTGAAGTTGCTAAAAACGTTATTCCTGTAATCGCAAAAGAAGAAGGATATATCGAAGATATCAAGGCTTTAACAATTGGGGTTTCTTCTATGAAACTTGGCGGTGGTAGAGAAACTCTTGAAGATACAATTGATATGTCTGCAGGTATTGTCTTGGCTAAGAAAATTGGTGATTTTGTCAAAAAAGGCGATGCTTTGTGCACAATTTATACGAATAAAGACGAAAAAACATATAAAGAAATTATCGAAGAAATTTATACAGCTTACTCATATTCTAAAGAAAAAGTTGAACATACAACTGTCATTAAGGAGATTATTCAATAATGAGAGTTGTTCTTAGCACTGTTCTTGATGCATCTGTTTCAATTGAAGGAAGAACTGTAGGCAAAATTGGTCGTGGCTATCTTCTTTTGGTTGGTTTTACAGACGGAGATGATAAAGAAATTGTTTCCAAAATGGTTGATAAAATTCTTTCGTTAAGAGTTTTCCCTGATGAGCATGGAATGATAAATATTTCACTTCAAGATGTTAATGGTGGAATTTTAAGTGTTTCGCAATTTACTTTATATGCAGACGCTGCCAAAGGCAGACGCCCATCTTTTGTATATGCATTAAGGCCAGGTGAAGCAGAACCTCTTTATGATTATTTCAATACACTTTTAGAAGAAAGATTTGGACCTATTTCTACTGGTGTTTTTGGCGCTGATATGAAAGTAAATTCTACTAACGGCGGTCCATTTACCCTTATCTTAGATAGCAAGGAATTATTTAAAGAATGAAAAAAGTATTGTTAGGTCTTTCAGGCGGCGTTGATAGCGCAGTTGCGGCTTATTTGTTACTTAAACAAGGCTATGATGTAACTGGCTGTTTTATGCGTAACTGGGACGCATTAGCAGAAGGAGATTACTTAGGAAATCCAACAATTAATAATTCTCAATGTCCTCAAGAAAAAGACTATGATGATGCAGTCGCAGTTGCTAAAAAACTAGGGATTAATTTTATTAGAATTGATTATATTAAAGAATATTGGGACAATGTTTTCTCTTATTTATTAAGAGAATATGAGTGTGGTAGAACTCCAAATCCTGATATTTTTTGCAATAAATATATTAAATTTGGCCCTTTCTTAAAGTATGCAAAAGAAAATGGTTACGATTATATTGCGATGGGCCATTACGCAAAAAGAATTGATAAAGATGGTAAGACTTATTTAGCAAAATGTTTTGATCAAAATAAAGATCAAACATATTTCTTATCTCAAATTGATCAATCTCAAGTTTCTTTCTGCTTATTTCCTTTAGGAGATATAGATAAAACAAAAGTAAGAGAAATTGCACATTCATTAAATCTTGAATCTGTTATGGATAAAAAGGACTCTACTGGAGTTTGCTTTATTGGAGAAAGAAATTTCAAAGAATTCTTGAAGAATTATATTCCTGCACAAAATGGAGATATCGTTGATATTGAAACCAATAGAGTTATTGGCCATCACGAAGGTGCAATGTATTACACAATAGGTCAAAGAAAAGGTTTAGGCATTGGTGGTATTAAAGGTGAAGAAGCTAAGGGATGGTTTGTCGTTAAAAAAGACATTAAAAAGAACATTGTTTACTGCACAAGTGGAGATGAATCTGATTGGTTACTTTCTGATTCTTGTACAATTACAAATCTAAACTGGATTACTGATTTACCAACTGTTAACAAAGTTATTGGTGCGAAATTTCGATATAGACAGCCTGATAACAAAGTTAAGATTATTGAATTAGGTGATAACTACGCAAAAGTAGAATTTGTTAATCCTATTAAGGCAGTTACGCCTGGCCAAGCAGCAGTTTTCTATGATGATGGAATCTGTCTTGGTGGAGGTTTAATTGACAAAGTTTATTACAAAGGAAAGGAAAGATAATTAATCTTTTCTTTTTATTACTAGTATGATAAATTACTAGCAGCAGGAAAAGAATCTATCGATTCCTTACTAGAGAGCGCTACATGGTGGAAATGCGTTAAGGATAAATAGTGGGCTACTTCCGAAGTTTCAGGGTAATGCCTGACGTCTCAATACGATAGTTTGATAATTAAGAGCGTAACACAATAGTGTGCGAAATAGGATGGTAACGCGGTTATTAATCGTTCCTAGAGAATAGGAACTTTTTTATTTATTTGGAGGAAAAGACATGAAATACATGACTTCAACTGAAATTAGACAAATGTGGTTAGACTTCTTCAAAAGTAAAGGTCACCATGTAGAACAAGGCGCAAGCTTAATTCCAAAGAACGATCCAACTTTATTATGGATTAACGCTGGTGTCGCTGCTTTAAAGAAATATTTTGATGGTAGTGAAATTCCACCTTCAAGAAGAATTACAAACGCACAAAAATGTATTAGAACAAATGATATTGAAAATGTCGGTGATGCTACTCACCATACATTCTTTGAAATGTTGGGTAACTTCTCAATTGGTGATTACTTTAGAAAAGAAGTAATTCCATGGGCGGTTGAACTTTTAACTAGTGAAAAATGGTTTGGCTTTCCTAAGGAAAAACTTTATATGACATATCATCCAGATGATTTAGAAACAAAGAAATGCTGGATGGATGCAGGTATTGAAGAAAGCCACTTAATCAAGAAGGAAGATAACTTCTGGGAAATTGGTGAAGGTCCATGTGGTCCTGATACTGAAGTTCACTTCGATAGAGGTGAAGCATTCGATCCTGACCATATCGGAATTAAATTACTTGAAGACGATATGGAAGGTAATTTCAGATATGTTGAAATCTGGAACATTGTTTTCTCACAATTCAATTCAGAACCAGGCAAAAAGAGAAGTGAATATAAAGAGCTTCCAAGCAAAAACATCGATACAGGTGCAGGCTTAGAAAGATTTGTTAACGTCATTCAAGGAAAAGAAACTAACTTTGAAACAGATTTATTTTGGCCAATAATCGAAACTACACAAGAATTATCTGGCAAGAAATACGAAGATAATAAACGTGCTTTTAGAGTTATTGCAGACCATATTAGAGCAATTACATTTGCTACTAGCGATGGCGAAATGTTCTCTAACGAAGGTAGAGGCTACGTTTTGCGTAGATTATTAAGACGTGCGGAGAGATTTGGAAGAGTTTTAGGAATTACTAAGCCTTTCTTATATACACTCGTTGACGTCGTTGTTAAGAAGATGGATTCTTACTATCCATACTTAGACGAAAAGAAAGATTTTGTAAGTAAAATTATCAAAGCTGAAGAAGAAAAATTCTTAAAGACTTTAGATAATGGTGAAGCTTTATTAAAGAAAGAAATCGCTAACGCTAAAGTTCTTTCTGGTGAATCTATGTTCAAACTTTATGATACATATGGTTTCCCAAAAGAATTAACAATGGAAATTTGTGAAGAATCTGGAGTTAAAGTTGATTTAGAAGTCTTCGAAAAGTTAATGAAAGAACAAAAAGATAGAGCAAGAGCTGCAAGAAGTGACGCTCAATCTATGAACAAGCAATCTAAAGATTTAATGGATTGCACTGTTAAGAGTGAATTCACTTACGGTTCAACTCCAATCGACGCAAAAGTTGTCGCAATCTTTAAAGATGGTGAAAAAGTAGATGCTCTCGATGGCGAAGGTGATGTCATCTTTGACAAGACAATTTTCTATGCAGAAAGTGGCGGTCAAGTTTGTGATACTGGTGAAGTAGAAAACAAAGATACAAATGCAAGAATTACTAATGTAATTAAAGCTCCAAACAAGCAACATTTACATCATGTCGTTTTAACCTACGGAGAAATCAAAGTAGGCGACACTTTAACATTAAAAATTGATGAGCAAAAGAGAAAAAATATTGCTCGTAATCACTCCAGTGTTCACTTATTACAAGAAGCATTAACTGAAGTTTTGGGCGATCATATCGCACAACAAGGTAGCTATGTTACTGCTGAATATTCCCACTTCGATTTTAACCACTTCGAAAAGATTTCAAGTGAACAACTTGCTGAAGTAGAAAGAAAAGTTAATAACTGGATTAATGAAGGCATCATAGGAGAAACAAAAGTTCTCCCAATCGAAGAAGCTAAAAAGCTTGGCGCAAAAGCATTATTTGATGAAAAATATGGTGATGTCGTTAGAGTAGTTTGCTTCGGTGATGTAAGTAGAGAATTCTGTGGTGGTACTCACGTAACAAATACTGCTGATATTGGCTGTTTCGTTATCGAATATGAAGAATCAGTTGCAGCAGGAATTCGTAGAATTCAAGCTAGAACATCATATGGCGCTTACGAATTATTAAAAGCACGTGAAACATTGTTAGCAAGAGCAAGTGGTTCATTAGGTGTTGCTTCATATCAAGAAGTTAATCCAAAGCTTAATTCTTTAATTGCTGAAAAGGATGCTTTAAAGAAACAAGTAGAAACACTCAATAATAAGCTTGCAAGCGCTTCCGCAAAGAGCTTAGTTAATGAATATAAAGATGTTAATGACTACAAAGTTTTAACTAAGTTTGTTAGTGGCGCTTCAAGAGCTAACTTAATGTCACTAGTTGATATGCTTAAAAATGGTATTGATAACTATGTTATTGCATTAGTTGGCGAAGAAAATGGTAATTATCCAATAGTAGTTGCTTGCTCACAAAAAGCTGTTAAAGCTGGTATTATGGCAGGTAACTTAGTAAGAGAAGTTGCAAATAACCTACAAGGTTCTGGCGGTGGTAGACCAGATATGGCTAGCGGTGCAGGTAAAAATATGGATAAAATTGATTCTGCATTTGAAGCAGTCATTGCTAAGGTAAAATAATGAAAAAGTATATTGGTCTTGATTTAGGTACTGTAACTTTAGGAATCGCTAAAAGTGACGCTTTAGGATTCGTACATCAAGTTGAAACTTTTAGATTTCCTAAAACTCAATATGTCTTAGCCAGAAAAAGAGTCTATGAACTTTGCGAAGAATTAGAAATAACTGATTTAGTCTTAGGACTACCTAAACATTTAAATAATACTGATAGCGAAATGAGCAAAACAGTAGAACGTTTTAAAGAAGATTTGATTAGGGAACATCCTGAACTTACTGTAGAATTAGTTGATGAAAGATTATCTAGTGTAAGCGCTAATAACTTTATATCTATGAGTGGGATGAACCACGAACAAAGAAAAAATAATGTTGATGCTATTGCGGCGTCAATAATATTAGACACATATTTACGAATGAAAGGAGTTAACTAATATGGAACTTAAAAACGATAATGAAATGGTAGTTACAGATAGTGAAGGAAAAGAACATTTAATGCACATTCTCTTCACTTATGATAATGAAGAAAGAGGCTCCTCTTATGTATTCTTCTACGAAGTAGGAGATAACGAAGAAAACGTTATGGTTATGAGATATTCTGCTGATGGTGAATTAGAAGAGATTGATGATGATGAAGAATATGACGAAGTCGAAGAAGTTTTCAACGCTTGGCAAGATGATCCGAAAATCCAAGAAATTAAATAATTAAAATACTAAAAGTCCTAAAAATCCAGAAAGTAATAATAAAAGAATTGGATTAAGGGCTTTTTTGTTTGTTTTTTTATAAATAATCATAAACAAAGAAAGACAGGCAAATAAGCCAAAGGCTTTCCAATTAAATTCATTAATTGCTTTATTTTCGTAAGGTATTATTGCTTTAAATAAGAATACAATTGCAGTCGATAAAATAAGAGCGAGTACTATTGGTCTAACACCAAATAAAGCTCCCTGAACAAATTTATTTTTAAGGAATTTGTTTAATACAAAAGCAACAATAATAATGATAATTAATGAAGGAAGAACAACTCCTAAAGTAGCACAAATTGAACCTAAAACTCCTCCAGTTTGACTTCCAACAAATGTTGCGATATTAATTGCAAATGGACCAGGAGTCATTTCTGAAATTGCGATAAAATTCTGTAACTCGGATGTAGACATCCAACCATTTGAAACGACTTGTTCATTAATCATCGGAATCATTGCGTAACCGCCACCAAATGTAAATAAACCAATCAAAAAGAAAGTATAAAACAATTGTAAATAAATCATCTTTTCCTTCCTTTCAATAGTACTTCAAAAACAATTCCAAACAAGAAACCAAATAGAATTAAGAATAGCGTAAAGAATGGAATATTTATTTCTAAGAAATAATTTATAATCAAATATATTAAAACAACACCAAATAAAATAGTGGTTGAGATGTTTAATTTTACGGTCTTTTTCAATTTAAAAAACGCATTCGCAATTAAAACAATTACTCCAATAGATAAACCTTTAAAAATTGATTTTATTATTTCAACTTCCATGAACTGTCTATAGAATAACGAAATTACAAAAATAATTGTAAAAGAAGGAATTATAAGACCTAATGTTGCGAAAATCGATCCTAATACACCTGCAACTTTAAAACCAATATAAGTGGCAGAATTGACTGCTATTGGTCCAGGAGTAGATTCTGCAATCGCGATAATATCAACAATTTCTTCCTCATCAACCCAATGTTTTTTATCAACGGCTTCTTTTTGGATTAAAGGAATCATTGCGTAGCCTCCTCCAAAAGTAAATAAACCTATTTTCATGAAGACTATGATAAGACTTATCAAATTTAAAAATTTGTTTCTTTTTTTCACGATTTCAATTATATATGTTTGGTAAAAATAAATAAACTTGTTAGTTAGCAATTCTATTGCAACAAAATAAGATTTTTACAAAAATGCTCTTTAGAATCTATTCAATGATGGTTTTAAGGGTGTTTTTTCTTTTTTATGTTTCTCTTTTCTTTTAAAACGCTGGTTGTAAAGCATACGA
>JAILIF010000003.1 GCA_024695405.1 Bacilli bacterium | reverse complement strand
TTTCTTTGTAGATAATGTGCTTCCTGAAATTGAAAATAAAACTAAAATTCACATAATTAATAAAGATCCTTTAAAGTATGGTATAGAATTAAAAAATAATGATTATAACTATATTTTTGTAGATATTTATAATTCTGCTGAAGAAGGAATTCCTACTTATTTAGAACTAAAAAATAAATTAAGTAGAATTCCTTATTGCCAATCTTTTTATTACCAAGAGGAAAGCATTATTACTTTATTAGAATTTGAGGTCACAAACGCTCTTCTGAAGCCTAGTTCAAACGAGATTTCTAAAAAGTTAACAAATTATAAATTTGTGAACATTTATGATTATAGAAAAATTTTTACATTTAAAAGCCTTTTAGAATTATATAAAAAATGATATTCATTTTTATTTAATGGTGTATAATCTATTCGGTAGGAGAAATTATTATGCCATTAGTAAATACTAAAGAATTATTTAAAAAAGCTTACAATGGTGGCTACGCTATTGGTGCATTTAACTGCAACAATATGGAAATTGTCCAAGCTATCACTGAAGCAGCAAAAGAATGCAACTCACCAGTTATTCTTCAAGTCAGTAAGGGTGCTAGAAACTATGCTAACCCAACTTACTTAAGAAAGATGGTTGAAGCTGCTGTAGAGGAAACTGGAATTCCAATCGTCTTACACTTAGACCATGGTGACAGTTTCGAATTATGTAAGGATTGTATCGATAACGGATTTACATCTGTTATGATTGACTGTTCAAGTAAACCATTCGAAGAAAACATCGAAATTACTAGAAAAGTCGTTGAATACGCACACGATACAACTAAACACCCATATGTTACAGTTGAAGCTGAATTAGGTACTTTAGCTGGTATCGAAGATGAAGTTGCTGTTGAACACGGTAATGAATCTTACACAAGACCAGAAGATGTTGAAGAATTCGTTAAGCGTACAGGTTGTGACTCATTAGCAATCGCTATTGGTACTTCACATGGTGCTTTTAAATTCAAACCAGAACAATGCACAAGAGATCCTAAAACAGGAATCTTATTACCACCTCCATTAAGATTCGATATCTTAGAAGAAGTAAGTAAGAGATTACCAGGATTCCCAATCGTTTTACACGGTTCATCATCTGTTAACCAAGAATACGTTAAAATCATTAACGACAATGGTGGCAAGATGGTTGATGCTGTTGGCGTTCCTGAAGAACAATTACGTAAAGCTGCTAAATTAGCTGTTTGTAAAATCAACATTGATAGTGACTTAAGATTAGCAATGACTGCTGGTATTAGAGAACACTTCATGGCTCACCCAGAACATTTCGATCCAAGACAATATATCGGTGATGGTAGAAAATATGTTAAGGAATTAGTAAAACACAAAATTACTGAAGTCCTTGGCAGTAATGACCAAATCTAATTAATTTAGACTCAAAATGAGGTTCACAAATGTGAATCTCATTTTTTTGTGTTTTACGAAACTATTTCTTATATAATAAGTAATAGAAAAGAGAAAAATATGATTGATTTACATTTACACCTAGATGGTTCTTTATCTGAGGACGATTTTAAATATTTAGCAAAATTAAATAATATTGATTTAGGAGATGATTTTCCAAATAACATTTATGTTCCTATGGAATGTAAATCTCTTGATGAATATTTAGAAAGATTTGATTTACCAGTTAAGTTATTACAAACTGCTGAATCAATCGAATACGCTACATATTCACTAGTTAAAAGATTGTGTGCTCTTGGTTTATTTTATGCAGAAATAAGATTTGCCCCTTTATTACATTTAACAAAAGGAATGACTCAATTTGAAGTTGTAAAGTCTGCTTTATGTGGGTTAAAAAAAGCAATTAAGGAATGCGACTATAAAATTGATGCAAATTTAATTTTATGTTGTATGAGACATGCGAGTATCGAAGAGAATTTAACTACAGTAGAAACTGCTCATTTATTATCAAATGATAAAGTAGTGGCAATTGATCTTGCTGGTGGAGAAACTATCCATCCTTGCTCATATTTTTCAGAATGTTTCTCTCTTGCTAGAAGATATAAATTAAATATTACTATCCATGCAGGAGAAGCTACTGGTAGTGATGAAATCATGAGAGCTATTGGAGAAGGAGCGGTTAGAATTGGACATGGAGTTCATCTCTCTTTAGATATGTTTTCAGTAAAAAAAGTTAATAACGCTAAGATTACTTTCGAATTTTGTCCAACGAGTAATCTTCAAACTAAATCACTTAAGACTTATAAAGATGTTCCATTAAGACAGTTTATTAATAAAGATATCAGAGTCACAATTAACTGCGATAATATGACTGTAAGTAATACTGATTGCATTAAAGAAATGGCTATAATGGTTAAGACTTTTAAATTAGATAAAAGAGAAGTAATAGATATTTACGATAACGCTATTAACGCTTCTTTTACTAGTGAAGAAAACAAAAATAAAATGCGCTCAATTATGTTAAGCGCATTTGATGGCTCAATGTTAGAAAGATTAAATTTGAAATAGTTATTCATCAACGCAGTAGTAGGTTAAGAATGATTTGATAAGCGGATCGTGATAAACGGCCGCTTTTTTAGTTTCCATATAGCAATAACCGTTTCCTGAAATTACATCTAGTGACTCTTCAGAATTCATTTTATTTTTAAGGTTTTCAGAAGTGTATTTTAATGTTCTAGTTCCATCAAAATAACTGTCTTTTGCTTGATATTTATTAGTAGTTTCATCTAGAAAGAATGAGTCATTAGCATATACACCTGCATCTAATAAAACCCCATTTTTCCAATATTGATATGTTGGAACAACTCCTTTTCCATATCCAAGAGGATTAGATTCAATAGTTAACTGTAATGTAGATTTAACTGCATTATATTCATCTGTATTTCTATATTTTTCTATATCGCAAATATAAACAGGCATTTTAAGAGAGATATCTTTTAAAAATGGTGTAACGACATTAGGCATACAGTAATTACAGTCTCCGCAGCCTGATCTTACTGTAAATAATATAAATTCATTATTATCTTTATTAATTAAATCACGACACGCGTACTCGTACGAGATATATTGATAGTCTTTTATAGTATCGTGAGCGATATGAGATTCTATAATTTCTTTAAACTTATCTTTATTTTCAAATATTGCTAAATCTTTCTTAGCACTTTTAGAATACTTATCTAATATTTCTCCATCTTTGAAAATGTAAAAATCAGTATATCCACTTAATATTTTTTCTATTTTGAAAGATTCTGGGATATTTTCAGGCATTAAATCTGTATCAAAAGAATAAAATGGCAAATAATCTTTTCCGTTATTTTTTCTTGATGAATTATAAGTCTCCATTACATTTTGAAAACCAGTCCAACAAGTACACGAATCACCTTTATGTGTAGCTAAGAAAAATGTATCGTGTTGAGTATCAATTTTTGATGATAGTTCTAAAAGAGATAATTCGATAATTTTATTCTCTTTTGCACCTATTAAAAAATCGGTTTGTTTTACCTCATTATTACACCCTGAAATTAGGGGAGAAATTAAGAGCACAAAAAACCAACATTTTTTCTTCATATTGTCATTATTATATCAAGTGAAAAAACTCTTTCAATTATTGATTAAAAAAATAGTGTAAAAATATAGTTAAAAAATTAAAGAAATTTTAACAATAAATTTTTATTCAAAAGTTCGATTGAATCGAGCAAAAACTCAAATTTGATTTTTTATAAAAAGTGTTTCAAAAAAAATTGTGAAAAATTTTATTGTTTTTTTGGGAATTTTTCTCTATGATTTTTTGCGTGAAATTTTTCACATAAAAAAGCAAAGAAAGGTAGGGAAAAATATGGCTGAAAAAGAAAACTGTATTATCTCTCTTCAAGGAGTTACAAAAATCTTCGATGGAACTACTGTTGTAGATAACTTCAATTTAGATATTACTAAGGGTGAATTTGTTACGTTTTTAGGCCCGTCAGGATGTGGTAAAACTACAACACTTAGAATGATTGCTGGTTTTGAAACACCAACTAGTGGCAAAATCCTTTTAAATGGTCAAGATATTACTGTTATCCCACCATATAAAAGACCAATTAACACAGTTTTCCAAAGATACGCTTTATTTCCTTATTTAAATATTTATAAAAACATCGCTTTCGGCTTGAAACTTAAGAAAATTCCTTATGAAACAACTGATAAAGAAGGTAACACTGTTACTAAATTTAGAAAGTTTACAAAGCAAGAAATTGATGAAAAAGTAAAAAGAGTTTTAAAGATTGTTGACCTTGAAGGTTTTGAAAAAAGAGATATTTCTACATTATCTGGTGGTCAACAACAAAGAATTGCTATTGCAAGAGCTATTGTTAACGAACCTGAAATCTTACTTCTCGATGAACCTTTAGGTGCTCTTGATTTAAAGATGAGAAAAGAAATGCAACTCGAACTTAAAGAGATGCATAAGAAATTAGGTATAACATTTATTGACGTTACTCATGACCACGAAGAAGCTTTGACTATGTCAGATACTATCGTTGTCATGAGCGATGGTGAGATCCAACAAGTTGGTCATCCAAAAGAAATCTATGATGATCCAAATAATGCATTCGTTGCAGACTTTATCGGTGAATCAAGTATCTATACTGGAACAATTTATAAAGATAACAAAGTTAGATTCTTAAATGCTTCTTGGGACGCTGATCCAGCAGACTTTAAGAAATTTACATTAAATGAAAAGGTTGACATTGTCGTTAGACCTGAAGATATCAACTTTGTTGAACCTGGAAAAGGCACAGTTGATGGTGTTATTTTCTCTAAGATTTTCAAAGGTATGCATTATGAATATATTTTGCATGTAGGAAAATCAGAAATCATTGTTCAATCTACAAAAGACTTTGAAGAAGGGGTAAAAGTTGGTTTAACTGTTGATCCATTCAATATTCAAATCATGAAGAAGCCTTATACATCCAACTATTACGAAGGCTACATAACAAAAGATTATAAAGTTGCTTTTGCAGATACAGAATTTGACTTTGATGTAACTAAGTTATATCCAGGTTCAAAAATTAATGAAGATGGTATCTTGATTAATGAAAAAGGCGCTGAAATTGATTGTGTTGATGCTGAAGTAAATGTTGAAGTACCATTTGAAGCTGTTTCTATTACTGATGATAATGACGCTAGTGATATTCAAGGTAATATCATTTCTATGATTTATCTTGGCGACCATTACGAAGTAATTGTTAGAACTGACGAAGAAGAAGACTTCGCATTTAACACTCCAGATTTATGGAATGAAAACGATAGAGTCTGCGTTCTTATCAATCCTAAGATGATTAAAGTCTCAAGAAAAGGAGTTAAGAAGTAAAATGGAAGAAGCTATTGGTAGAAAAAAGAGAGGATTTGCCTTTAACTTCAGAGCTTCTTTATGCATACCATTCGGTGTGTTCATGGCACTTTTTGTAGTCTTACCATTATTCATTATTGTTTATTATGCATTTAGAGATGGTGATGGTGGATTTACATTCCAAAACTGGGCATCACTTTTCGCAGATGGTGAAAATAGTAAAGTAAACTGGGGCATTATTGGAATGACATTTGTCATTGCGGCTTCAACAACTATTATCTGTATTTTAATTGCTTATCCTATTGCATATTTGCTCGCAAACAAAAAATATAATAAAAACAAAGTTTTAGTTTATATATTCCTTTTACCAATGTGGATTAACTTTGTTATCAGAACAATTGGTTTAAAGGAGTTACTCAATTCTTTAACTAGTGTTTTATTTGACTGGGATATTACTTCTGAACATCCATACATCTCTATCGTTATTGGTATGGTTTATGACTATTTACCTTTTGCAATATTACCTTTATATAACCAAATGCTTAAGTTAGATAAGAGCCAAATTGAAGCTGCTGCTGATTTAGGTGCTAATCCTGCTCAAGTATTTATGAAGGCTATTGTTCCTCAAACTATTCCTGGAATTGTATCTGCTGCAATGATGACATTTATGCCTACAATGTCTTCTTACGTCATTGCGGACAAGATGAGTGAAAATAGTAAATTCATTATCGGTAGTTTAATTCAAGGATATTTCATAAAGAGAACTGATGATGTTTCAAGTAACATCGGTAGTGTACTTTCTTTAGTTATGTTAATGATTGTCGGTGTTTCAATGCTTGCTCAAAAAGCATTTGATAAGAAGACCGAAGAAAGGAAGGGCAATTTATGGTAAATAAAAGAAAAGATCTCATTAAAAAGATTTTCGCAAAAGTTGCTATCTACTTCGTTTTGCTATTAATGTATGCCCCTCTTATCTACATAACAGTATTCTCTTTTACTAAAGTAAAGACAACAGGTGTGTGGAACGGCTTCAATCTTAGCAACTATACCGACTTATTCAATGCTAAAAATAAGACCGCTCAAGCTATCTGGAAGGCTGCAGGCAACACAATGTTAGTTGCAATAGTAGCGGGTCTTATTTCTACTGTATTAGGAACATTTGGTGCTATCGGTATTCATAACATTAGAAATAGACATCTTAAAAGTTCATTAAATTTCGTTACTCAAATTCCTATTGTTAATGCTGAAATTGTTACTGCTGTTTCATTATTAGTATTGTTCGCGTTTTTCAAAAACACATTTGGAATTAATAAAAATTTTATGACCTTAGTCATAGGACACGTTGTTCTTACTCTTCCATATGTTGTTATATCTGTTATCCCTAAATTAGAGCAAATGGATCCTTCTCTTTATGAAGCTGCACTCGATTTAGGAGCAACAAGAACACAAGCACTTTGGAAAGTTATTATTCCTGAAATTGTTCCAGGAATCTTAACTGGATTCATGCTTAGTGTAACTTTATCACTTGATGACTTTGTTATTACAGAATTTACAAAGCCAGAAAGTGGAAACTTTGAGACTATATCAATCTATGTTGATAATCAGTTATCAAAGAGTGGTATTCCACAACAAATGAGGGCTTTTACAGCAATTTTGTTCGCTGTTATATTAATTGTCATGGTTGGTATGTTTGTTAAAACAAGAATTGACAACAATAGATTAAAAGCAAGTAGTTATAAAGGAGATTAATTATAATGAAAAACAAAAAATTAGCTTGGGCTTTACCAATTGTAGGCGCTGCATTAGTTGGTTCTCTCACTGCATGTGGTGGTGATGATGCAGAAGTTGTATTAAATGTTTATAACTGGGAAGATTATATCTATGAAGGCGTAGATGATGATGGAAACCCTATCGATGATAAAGGTGGTGTTCTTGAAAGATTCGAAGCTTATTATGAAGAAAAAACTGGAACAAAAGTTAAAGTAGATTACAAGTGTTTCTCAGTTAATGAAATTATGTATAAACAAATTAAAGATAAGACAATCACTGCTGATTTAATTTGTCCATCAGATTACATGATTCAAAAAATGGCTAACGAAGGTATGTTAGAAGAATTCTCATACAATGAGACAACTGGAAAATATGCTGAATCATTAAACAACTGGGATAAATATGGTTCGCCATATATTAAAGATAAATTCGCTAGTGAAAAATTAAATAACGGTAAATCATTCTTATCTTATGCAGTCCCTTATTTCTGGGGTACTATGGGCTTTACTTATAATATGGATAAAGACTGCGCTAACTATGTTAATTCTTGGGAATGTATGTGGGATTCTGCTATGAAATCCAAATTCACATTAAAAGATTCAGTTAGAGATAGTTACGCAGCTGCAATATTCCATGTTTATAAAGATGAAATCGCTGCTTTAGATGAATCTGCAAGTGATTATAACGATAAACTTACAGCAATCTTTAATAGATGTGATGACGCAACAATTTCTAAAGTTGAAGCTGCATTAAAAGAAGCAAAAGCAAATGCTTATGGTTTCGAAGTTGATGAAGGTAAAGACGCAATCGTCAGAGGTACTTATGACGCTAACTTTGCATGGTCAGGTGATGCTGTTTATTCTATGGAAGTAGCAGAAGAATTAGGTGTTACTTTAGGTTATTCTTTACCAGAAGAAGGTAGCAATATCTGGTTTGATGGTTGGTGTATGCCTAAAGGCGCTAATAAAGAATTAGCAGAAGAATTCGTTAACTTTATTTCTAATCCTGAAATCGCTGCATTGTCTATGGATTCAGTTGGATACACTTCTTCTATCGCAGGTGAAGATATTTGGGACTTAATCAACGAATGGTATTCTGCTGAAGATGGTGTTGCTGCTGATGAATGTGACTTATCTTACTTCTTCGGTGATACTGTTGAAGGTAAAGCAGTTATCAGTGTTGATAAAGAAGAAAGAGGTCGTGGATTTGATGCTCAATATCCAAGCGAAGAACAAATTAAAAAGTGCTGTGTTATGAAAGATTTCGGAACACAAACTACAGCTGTTAACGATATGTGGAATAGAGTAAAAGCTGCTTAATTTGTAGAAGAAATATAAATATTTACGATATTACTTGAATTAAAAAAATATGCAGTGTTATAATACTTAGCGCTGCAAAGTGGTTCCTTAGCCAAGTTGGTAAGGCAATTGACTGCAACTCAATGATCGCTGGTTCAAATCCGGCAGGAACCTCCATTGCAATGAATTCGGTTCTCTGCCGTCTTATGCGCCTTTAGCTCAATTGGATAGAGTGTTAGACTACGAATCTAAAGGTTACAGGTTCGAGTCCTGTAAGGCGCGCCATTAACTAGCTTAATCCACCAATTGATGGTGTGGTTAAAATATATTTCAAGTCTGCTGTTCGTGTTGAAGAAAAGCAGACAAGAAAATTCTATCGGGACGTAGCGTAGCTTGGTATCGCGTCTGCTTTGGGAGCAGAAGGGCGCAGGTTCAAATCCTGTCGTCCCGACCATTATAAAAAACGCGACATTCTGTAAACAACAGGGTGTCGTTTTTATTTTATCTATATATTATATATATAGTTTCTCGAGTGCTCGAATTTATGAAAACGTGACAATGTCATTTTTTTTAGTTATTTTGTATTTAGGTTCGGTGTTGATTTGTATAGAGTTCGAGTCACATACACGCAACCTCATTAACACCAGAAGAAAAACTAGCACTCAAATACTTAAACGCGGAAAGACCAGATTTTGAGGCTCTTAATAATTATGAATCATTGATATCTTCATCCTTTGGTAAATGGGTGGAGATATTTTTTAAAGACAAAAAACCACTTTTAGATGATATAAACCCGGTGGTGTTAGGAAAGATTCTTAAAATAATTCGCATTGCCGAAAATATAAAAAAGACCGTTCTTGCCAAGCAACTTGGAGTTGATAGAACAACAGTATTTTTTATAGAAAAAGGAGACAGACTCCCATCATTATCTTACATTTATAAATTTGCGAATATATTTAGGCTAAATGTAGATTATATCCTTAAGAGTTCTATTATATGAATTCAACTTTTTGATTGATTAACAAAAATAAAGAAAAACAAATCCGCTTGCCTTATAATATAGGCAATATGTAAAGCGTAGTTTTTGCGATTTGCAATTTGAGGTTTGGTATGAGAAGAAGCGATATTATTAATAAAATTGGAAGTAGTTTTTTAACGTCTAACATCGAAAATGAAGAGTTTAGTTATCAAAAAGCATTGGCTTCAGTTGGCAAGGACATTACGACTCTATATGAACCACAATGGGCTAGAAAGTATAAAAATTTAGATTTACGTTTTACTGATGGTACCGTGTCTGTTTTGATAGAAACCAAAGCGAATTATGATAACGAAAATTTATTTCTAGTATATGAGCAATTAAATGCATATGTTAAGTATGAAAGGGAATTAACGAATAATAAAATTGTTGCTATTATTGCAAACACCGATGACGACCGAATTATGGTGTTTTATGGTAATAGTGTATTCGCCGATAATACAACGTTAAAAAGATTTGAGACAAAGTTAAAAACTTTTGATGAATATAGAGACATTTATTTTGCAACAGCAAACAACAAACTAAAAGTGATTCAATCAACATACGAACTTAACGAACTTCTTCATCAATATGGCATTAAAGAAGCCATTAGAAGTCAGTTTGTTGGAACCTGCCTGCTCGCCTTAAAAAACAGCTTGGTTTATTCCGGATGTACTAATGCCCAAATTAGAGCTGGTATTGAAAGCGTCTTGACTAGTTTATTAGAACGAGATTTAAGAAAAGCAACCAAATTAGCAATATTAAAAACTAAAGTATTAGATTCGCAAGATGTAAAGGATTTAGATGATATTAAATTCAGAAAAATCCTTAATTTTATTGAAACAAATATTTTGCCTTACATTAATGATAGAAGTACCCAAGGTCAAGATTTGTTAAATTTATTCTTTACCACTTTCAACAAATATGTTGGAAAAGCTGACAAAAACCAGGCGTTTACACCCGATCATATAGTTCATTTTATGTGTAAGGTCTGTGGGGTGAATAGAAACTCATATGTTTTAGACCCTTGCTGCGGTAGTGGTGCATTTTTAGTTCGTGCATTAACCGAAGCTATGGATGATTGTTCTACACAAGAAGAGAAAGATGAAATTAAGAAAAAACACATTTTCGGCATTGAATATGAAGAGGGTGCGTTTGGATTATCGACAACAAATATGTTAATCCACGGCGATGGCAATTCTAATATTATTCAAGGAAGTTGTTTTAAAGATTTGGATGATTGTGTTAAAGACACACATATTAATGTAGTGTTGATGAATCCTCCGTATAATGCGTCTGCTAAATGTAGCAACCCTTCATATGCTGCAAACTGGGGATCAAAAGTTAAAACAGATCCCTCTAAGGGATTACACTATGTCCATTATATTGCTTCTAAAATTAAAACAGGGAAGTTGGCTGTTTTGCTACCTATGGCATGTGCAATTGGAAATGATGATGAAATAAGAAAATTTAAACAATTAATGTTGCAAGAACATAATTTGGAAGCTGTTTTTTCACTCCCTAATGAAGTCTTTTACCCTGGTGCAAGTGTTTGTGCCTGTTGTATGGTGTTTAATTTAGGAGTTAGACACGAATCAGCTCCAATTAAAGAAACTTTCTTTGGTTATTTTAAAGATGATGGTTTTTATAAGAAGAAGAATTTAGGAAGAATTGAAAGAACAAACTGTGGGGTCGGTATTTGGTCCGATATTGAAAAAGAGTGGTTAAGATTATTTAATGGAAGAATATCAAAACCAGGATATTCAGTAGTAAAAAAAGTCGGTTATGAGGATGAATGGCTAGCAGAAGCATATATGGAAACTGATTATTCAACCCTTGATATAGAAGATTTTGAAAAAGTTGTTAGATCATATCTTGCTTTTTTGGTAGAAAATGGGATGGTTGATAAAGATGGAAACAAATAGCTGGGTTGAATTTAAATTAGGAAATTTATTCAAGGTAAAAAAAGCATTTGCTTATAATAACGAGACCCTTCCCCCAACAGATAGCAAAGAAAATACAATTAATTGTATTACAAGATCTGCTATAAATAATGGATGTGATTATAAGGCAGATTATTCACCTGATTTAAAAGTTGAGGAAGGAAACGCTTTAACTATCGGTGGTGAAGGTATTATTTGTTTTTATCAAAGCGATAGATTTGTATGTGGAACAAATATGACTGTTTTACGACATGAAAAAATGAATAAATACTCAGGATTATTTATCGCCGCCGTTATAAACTTTTATTCCAAAGATCGTTTTTCTTACGGAAGAGCTTTTAATAAACACCAAGTTGAAAATGCGACTGTAAAGCTTCCTTCATCTGACGGTGTAGAACCTGATTGGAAATACATGGAAGATTATATTGAAAAAATGTGGACTAATAACCTTGTGGATAAGAGAAATAATGATGTTACTATTGATACGGGAAAATGGAAGAAATTTCCTTTTGCTGACGTTTTTGATTTAGGTATAGGCAAAGGAAAACCACAAATCAAAGAATCCGTTCAACCTTGTAGTTGTAAGGATCCAAATCGTATTTTATATGTGACAAGAACAGATTTAAACAACGGTGCAGTTGGTTTTGTTCTAAAAGATGAAAATTTCGATGTAGAATCAGGCAATGCAATTATTATTGGAGATACAACAGCAACTTGTTTTTATCAGGAAAATGAATTTATTACAGGCGATCATATTGTTGTGCTTAGGAGCTCACATTTGAATAAGTACACTGGCTTATTTATTTCAACTATGGTTAAAAATGAAAACTATAGATTTTCATACGGAAGAGCATTTAAGAAATCTTTAATTGAAGCAAGTACAATCTTACTGCCTCAGACTAAGGATGGTGGTATAAATTGGGAATACATGGGAAAGGTCATTAAAGATATTAAATTTGGCAATTTGATATAATCAATTTGACCTGTGCGAATTTGTAAAAGCCGTATCTCAGTTCAGTTCGGAAATTGCAATTCTGCGAAACTGCTATTATAATTCCATTAGTTCAGTTTCAATTGGTTTAAAATTCAGTGGACCAGTTGCGTTAGAACAAATGTTTAATGCCTCTATTGAAAAATAGGGTTTTATTTTATATCATAATATTGAGCTGAGGGAAACCTCTGGGTTCACATTGGATGCGGGATTACTCCCGCTTTTTTATATAAAATATGAAAAAAGAGAAAATTTTAACAATTTATTGCGATGAAAGTGGAGATTTAGGCAGATATTGTAAGCAATCGCCTATATATTGTCTTTCTTTAATATTGTTATCAAACGCGGATGATGCAAGACCATATTTAAGAGATTTTCATCGCAGATTTATTTCTAAAAGTGGAGGAAAAATGCCTTTTCATGCCGGGCCAATAATTAGAGGTGAAGAATCATACAGACTTCTCAGTAGAGGTGAAAGACTCGAATTATTTGATGCAGCATTTGATTTAGCTTTAAGATCCCCAATTAAATCAATCAATATAAGAGTTAAAAAAGATTGTTATGATATTTTGAATGCCCTTTCAAAAGAATTAACCACATCTATTTTTAGCAATATTGAGTATTTTAGATTGTTTGATAGAATTATTTTCTTCTATGATAATGGTCAAATCCAATTAAAAACGATGCTGACAACTATTTTTAATGCGTATTTTTTGAATTTTGAAATGATTCTTTCCTTACAAAGTGAACAGCCATTTATGCAAATTGCAGATTTATTTGCTACATTAAACTTACTTGAATACAAAATTAAAGAAAGTTCATTAAGTAACAGTGAAAATGTGTTTTTTGGAGGAAGAAGAATGCTTAAAAAGACATATTTGAAAATATTAAAAACAAAATCTTTTTAAATAATGTTAATAGGATATTTTTTGTTTGGAGGTTTGTAAAAAGTCTTCAGCATCTTATTTAACGAAATAATATGTATGTTTGAATAATATTCTTCATTATTTTAAAACATTGCAAAAACTTTACACGCGTATTATATTTATTTTAATTATTAGGGAGGCACATATATGGGCTTAATTAAAGCTTTTGCTGGAGCTATTAGCTCTTCATTGGCAGATCAATGGAAGGAATATTTCTATTGTGAAGCTTTACCTGTTGATGTCTTAGTTGAAAAAGGACAAAAGAGAGTCAATTCAAGAAAATCATCAAATACAAAAGGTAGTGAAAATATTATTTCTGACGGATCAATTATCTGCGTCGCTGATGGACAATGTATGATTATTGTCAATCAAGGAAAGGTTGTTGAATTTGCAGCTGAACCAGGCGCATATAAATTCGATAATAAAACAGAATCTTCGTTCTTCGCTGGTTCTTTCGGTGATAGACTTTTAGGATTCTTCAAAACTATTGGTAGACGTCTTGCTTATGGTGGCGACACTGGTAGTGATCAAAGAGTTTATTATTTCAACACTAAAGAATTAGTCGATAACAAATTCGGAACACCTAACCCTGTTCCATTTAGAATTGTTGATAATAACGTAGGTCTTGATGTTGATGTTTCTGTTCGTTGTAATGGTACATTCTCATATAAGATTACTAATCCAATTCTTTTCTATCAAAATGTTTGTGGTAACATCACTTCTGCATACACAAGAAGTCAATTAGATGGTCAATTAAAAACTGAATTTATTTCAGCTTTACAACCTGCATTTGGTAGATTAAGTGAATTACAAATTAGACCTAACCAAATCATGACTCATTTAACTGATTTAGAAAATGCATTAAACGCTGCATTAGATGATAAATGGGGTTCATTACGTGGTATTGAAGTTGTTTCTATCGCTTTAGGTTCGGTAACTCTTCCAAAAGAAGATGAAGACTTAATTAAAGAACTTCAAAGAAAGAATGTATACGCAAGAAACGCTGCTATGGCAGGTGCAACTTTAGTTGAAGCACAAGCTGAAGCTATGAAAAACGCTGCAAGTAACGCTAATGGTGCTGCTATGGGCTTCTATGGCTTAAACATGGCTGCTAATGCTGGTGGAATGAATGCTGGTCAATTCTTCCAAATGGGTCAACAACAGCAAGCACAACAACAAGCACAACAACAAGCTGCAAATGCTTGGACTTGTCCAAAGTGTGGAGCTAAAGCAACAGGAAAATTCTGCCCAGAATGTGGCGAAAAGAAACCTGAAGCTGCAGCTGGTTGGAAATGTCCAAACTGTGGAACAATGGCTACTGGTAAATTCTGTCCTGAATGTGGTATGAAAAAACCAGAAGGCGAAAAGAAATATAGATGTAATAAATGTGGTTGGGAACCAAAACCAGGTGAAAAAGTACCTAAGTTCTGCCCAGAATGTGGCGACCCAATTAACGAATTAGACGAAATTAAATAGTTTATATGGCTAATAAAGAATTAGAATGTCCTTGCTGTGGGGGTACTTTGCACTTTGACAGCAAGACTCAAGACATTGTTTGTCCTTATTGTGATTCTCATTTCTCTGTAGATGATTTAAAAGCATATACAGATGATTTAGCATCTGATAAAGAAGAAGACGTAGCTTGGGATGAATCTACAGTTCAACAATATTCAAACCAAGAAATGAAAGGGATGAAAGTTTATTCCTGTGAATCTTGTGGTGGTGAAATTATTGTTGATGAGACTACAACATCTACTTGCTGCCCATATTGTGGAAACAATGTTTTAGTTTCTAAACAAATGTCTGGTGATTTAAAACCAAACATTTGTATTCCTTTTAAGAAAGATAAGGATAATGTATTAGAATCCTTAAAAGGTTTTTTTAAGAAAAAACCATTATTACCAAGTTCTTTCTCAAAAGATAATACAATTCAAGAGATTAAACCTTTATACGTCCCATTTTGGCTATTTGACGCTGATGTAGACGGCAAAGTAAGATTTAAAGGTGAAACTACTCGTACTTGGTCTGACGCTAATTATAACTATAGAGAAACAAAATATTATTCTTTAGTTCGTGGTGGTGACATTGCGTTTGATAGAGTTCCAGTTGATGGAAGTCAAAAAATGGAAGATCAATTAATGGAATCAATTGAACCATACGATTCTTCTGAAGCAGTGGAGTTTAACGCAGGATATTTAGCGGGCTACGCTGCTGATAGATATGATGTTGAGAAAGATGTAACATTCAATCGTGCTACAGAAAGATTTAGAGATGGTACGATTTCTGCTTTTAGAAGTGATATTCACGGTTATTCAAATGTCACATTAGCAGACTCAAATCTTCAATTAAGTAACACAAAAACCGCTTATGCTTTATATCCAGTTTGGATTTTAAATACAAAATGGAGAGAAAAGAATTATAGATTTGCTGTTAATGGTCAAACAGGAAAAGTCGCTGGCGACTTACCTGTTTCTCCACTTAAATTCTTCTTATTCTGGATGTTATTCTTCATTATTCCAGCGGGAATCATATTTGCGATTTGTGCAGCTAATGATTTACTTGTTGGAGGCATTGTTATTGCATTAATTGTTGGTTCTATTATTTCAACAAGTATATTAATGGGAATGCGTAGTAAGAACAAAACAGTTCATTTCCAATATGGTGCTTCTTCTTATGTAAGAGAGAATTCATTCCATATTACATTAAGAAAAGATATATTCTTATATCGTAAGGTAACAAAAACGCCAAGAGCTTCCTCTAATAACGGAGATAGAAGATAAAAATAAGAGCGATTAAATCGCTCTTTTTTTCATCATAATTTGACCTTTTAATAATAAAAAAGTTATTATAAATATAACAATTCTTTTCATAGTATAGGAAAGGGGAACATATGAGTTACAAAATAATAGAAGAAAACGGTGTTAAGTATACTGTTATCAATTGTCCTAGATGCGGACAAGAACTCAGATTTAAAATGACTGACGAAAAAAGAAGAATTCACGGTATATGCGCAAACTGCATGAAAGAATTCGAGGTCGAAGTAGATCGTGCTTAAATTTATAAATTTTATAGATAAAGCTGAAGAAATGTTGTTCGTAGAAGAAGAACATTCTTTAAGTGAGACTTTAGGAAAAGAGTTCAAGAAAATTTATAAGAAGTTCTTTTACGATTTTGATAAAAGAATTTTTGATTTTCCTATTGAACGATTATACAAAGATTTCGTTAAAACATATGGTCCTTTTGACGATATAAAATTGGATGATTTAATTGAGGAATTATCCCTAGATAAAGATGATGAATTAGTTAAAAAATATGAAAAGGAATATTTTAATATTAAGACAATCTCTATTTGGGAAGAAGATGCTGAATTTGCGTGTTTTATAGTAGACACTGAAAGAAGTATCTACGAAGGAATAGAAAAGCTTGTTTCAGTAGGTAAAGATAGCTTCAAATTTGCGTTTAATATTGATGGAAATCCATACACAATGATCTTTATCAAGTTATGATTTTTGCATTTTGTTAACATTAAGACCGTTTTTGGCCTTTTTTCTTTATTTAAATCCTAGTAAGATTAATTTATGCACTTAAAGAGATACATTTATACATTTGGCAATAAAAGTTTCGAAGAATTCCCATTTGGAAATGTTGATGGAGCTTTTTTTGCATATCTTTCTTATCCTTGTTGGGAATTAGTTGCTCCTAGTATTGAAAATGATAAATTAGAACCATTTTGTTTTGCGGATTTAAATGAAGAATTAATCAAAAAGCTAGTAGTGGGATCTCCTACTCCAAATCAACATAGAAGACTTTTAACTGCAATAATGAAAACTACTAGATATAGAAACGTTAAAATTAAATTCCTTGAAATTAAGTTTTCTTTTGAGAAGAAACAGCAATATTATGCGATGACTTTTGAAATTCCAGGAGTAGGCCATTATATTTGCTTTAGAGGGACAGATTTAACTATTTTAGGTTGGGAAGAAAATTTTAGATTAACTTTAAATTCACAAAATCCATCTCAAATCGATGCAGTTAAATATATTGAAGAAGTCGCAAAACGAATTGATGGTAATTTCTATATAGGAGGACATTCTAAAGGTGGGAATGTTGCTATTTATGCTGGCGTTAATATCCCTAAAGAACTTCAAGATAGAACAATAAAGATTTATTCAATTGATGGACCTGGCTTTTATAGTAAGGACATCTATGAAACTGAATCATATAAAAGAATCGAAGATAAGGTTTATCATATTATTCCAAAAAACAGTATAGTGGGAGTGTGTTTCCACACGCCTAAAAACTTTAAAATTGCAGGTTCAAGAAGCGTAATTACTATTCTTCAACATTCTCCATATGGTTGGAATATTAAAAAAGATGGAAAATTTAAATATAAAAACAAAAGATCATTTATGACTTTTGTTAGACATAGAGCATTGACAAAATGGTTAGAAAATGAATCAGAAGAAGTTAAACAATTAACTATTGATGCTTTAATTACTGCATTAGGCGGAAACGATAAAACAGTATTGTTATATGTAAGGCACCCTTGGTTAATCGCAAAAACTATAATAAGATGGCAAAAGAAATACACTAAAGAGCAAAAGAAAATTATAAATAAATTCTCAATTAAATTCTTGAAAGCATATTTTGGTTCAATATTTTACTATTTAAAGAAAAAACGTAGAGACTTATCAGATGAGTGATTAAATAAATATTGTTAGTTAGCAATTCTATTGCAACAAAATAAGATTTTTACAAAAATGCTCTTTAGAATCTATTCAATGATGGTTTTAAGGGTGTTTTTTCTTTTTTATGTTTCTCTTTTCTTTTAAAACGCTGGTTGTAAAGCATACGA
>JAILIF010000002.1 GCA_024695405.1 Bacilli bacterium | reverse complement strand
TCGTATGCTTTACAACCAGCGTTTTAAAAGAAAAGAGAAACATAAAAAAGAAAAAACACCCTTAAAACCATCATTGAATAGATTCTAAAGAGCATTTTTGTAAAAATCTTATTTTGTTGCAATAGAATTGCTAACTAACATAATATTTAAATTCAACAATCAATAAGTGAATTATTTTGTGTAAAAGATTGCCATTTCTTTCCTTTTCTATGATAATATATGCAATTATGATAGTTCTCAGTGGCGCAAGCGCAAGCGGTAAAACCGAAGTTGCAAAATTATTAGCGAGTAAGTATGGGATTGTTAAAGTAATCACCACTACTACACGTAATATGCGAGTCCATGAAACAAATGGAGTTGATTATTTCTTTGTGTCTAACGAAAGATTCTTAGAAATGATTAAAGAAGACAAATTTGTTGAATGGACTGAATATAATGGAAACTTCTATGGCTCCACCAAAGACCAAATTCAAGACAATAAATGTGTTGTTATTGATCCAGTAGGATTAAAAGCGTATTCACAGTTAAAAGGTAGAAACGTGGTAACATTCTTCTTAGAAAGTGAAGAAGATACACGATATAAAAGAATGCTTCAAAGAGGAGATTCAGTAGAATCCGCTTCTAGAAGAATTATGAATGATAGAACAGCGTTCGCTAGATGTAATATTTGTAAAGTTGATTTCAACATCGATAGTGAAAATAACTCCGTTGAACAAGTTTGCGATATGGTTTATAAGTTTTACAAAGAAAAGCTTCAAATTAAATAATCTTTATATTTATATTCAGTTTTAGGATTAAGTCTAGCGGTCACTTCATGACCGTTTTCTTTTTCTAAGATTTTGAAACAGTAATTTTCTTTCTTAAATCCATTTATATCAATTGAGTAAGGAAGTAAAAGTTTTACCATCTTCCAATCAATAGTCATCGCATCAGCGATAAAGGAAATTACTGTTTCTAAATCTTCATCGTTTTGTAAAGAAACATATCTTTCATTTTTCTTCGGAAGAGTAGTAAATCCACCCATATTTAATAAATCGTATTTATTGTATAAATAAATCATTTTTTTAGTGTCTGCACCTAAAGACATAAGAACATCATTTGTGGTCCTTACTTCGTCATTTAAAAATGGTGAATGAGAATCCACTACTTGAATCAATAAATCTGCTTCAGTAATTTCTTCTAAAGTAGAACGGAAAGCATCTATTAAATAATGAGGTAAATCAGAAATAAAGCCTACTGTATCAGTAAGAATAAATTCGGGGTAATCATGAATAGAAATCAAGCGAGTAGATGTTTCTAATGTTGCAAATAGAGCGTCTTTTTGTAAAACATTCTTTTTTTCTTGAGCTTTAGATGCTTCAAGAAGCTTATTCATTAAAGTAGATTTTCCTGCATTTGTATAACCTACAATCGATATCTTTGGCAATATAGAATCTCTACGAGCATTTCTTGAATTGCTACGAGAGAATTTAATCTCTTCAAGTTCTTTGTTTTTTTGAACTATTGCAACAGCAATTCTTCTTCTTTTAAGTTCGATTTCTTTTTCGCCTTCGCCCTTATTATGAGCACCACCACCAGAAGTAACTTGGGAGTATGATGCAGATTCATTAATTAAGTGTGCTTTTGAATAATAAAGTTTAGCTATTTCAACTTGAAGCTTTGCTTCTCTAGTTTTAGCGTTATTGTCAAAAATGTCTAAAATAACTTGCGTTCTGTCAAATACAGTTAATCCTGTAATATCTTCCATGTTCTTTTTTTGAACTGCGGTTATTTCAAAAGCACACGCGAGCTTTTTAACTCCGTTTTCTTTATTATCGATATAGTAATCATGAATTGCTTCTAGTTTACCTTTTCCAACAAATGTTGCTTTATTAACCGAATCAATATTTTGATAAAAAATATGTTCTACTTCATAACCTATTTCTTTAAGAAGCATTTTGTATTCATTACAAAAATGATCCACGTATGGATCAACTGCGCTGCCTAAGGAAAGAATATATACTTTTTCTTTATCTACGTTCATAAATGCTTTTTAAAGCTTTTTCCATAATTTCAGGATTAATAATCTTAGCGTTGAATTTAATAAAAGTTGGTAATCCTCTAACATGGAATAATCCACCAGGGGCTACAGAAATACCTGATGGTAAATCATTATTGATAATTGAAGCTGCAGGAAGGCATGCTTCAAGTGGTTTAGCGAAGAAGGTGTTCATAATCTTTTGAGCGACTTTCTTAAATGCTAATGGATATCTTCTAATAATCTCGGTTCCACTAATGCCAGGTTCTGCCCAGAAGAAACTATAATTTTCATTTCTATTATTTTGGAAATAATTAAATGCGTTATATAAGCCTAATTTAGATAAATTATATTGTTCAAAATGGTTTCTAAAAGGATTGCAGAAACCATTTTCAAATGTTTTATATCTTGATTTATTTTTAGCTAATGAGCCTTGGAAAATAATTTTATGTTTATGTCTAGTTTCTTTCTTTATGATTTCAGTTGTTAAATAAATTGGACCAAACATATTTGTTCCAGAAACAATTGGATAGCCGTTATCTAAAACTACACCTTTATTTGAATTAAATACACCAGCGTTAATAACTAAAGAATCATAATCAGGATGCGCTGAAGTAATTTTATTAACGAATTTATCAATAGAATTAAAATCGCCCTGATCTAAGCAAACTACTTCAATCTTAGCTTTAGGGAATTCTTCTAAAAGTCTATCTTTAAGAAGATTGCCTTTAAGAACATTTCTAACTGCCATGATTAAATAAGCTTTCTTGAAGACAAGAATTCTAGACAAAGCTAAACCAATACCAGAAGTAGCTCCAGTAACGATAACTTTTTTATAGTCTAAGTCTTTTAGAACATTAAGTATGTAATCGTCAATTGTTTGCTTCATATATGCTTATTATTCTTCCTCAATACCGAACTTAGTGTCAATAATTTTCAATCTCTCAACAGTATAATCTGTTGCTTCTAATATTATAAAGTGGAATCTGTCAAAATCAAACTCATCACCTGTTTTAGCAAATCTATCTAATATATCTTGGCAAAAACCACCTATTGTTGAATAGTCTGTTTCTACTTCATCATCGTTAAAATTGATAAGTTCAAAACAGTCATCTATATTCATGCTTCCTTCAACTATGTAAGTTCCATCTCCATTATCAACAAATTCTTCACTTGCTTCATCAGTTTCATCGAAAATGTCACCCACTATTTCTTCTAAGATATCTTCCATAGTGACAATACCTTCAGTTCCGCCGTATTCATCAATAACAACCGCAATATGCTTTTTGGTCTTTTTAAATTCTTGTAATAATTCAAGAACTTGTCTATTTCTAGGAATGAAAATAGGTTTATAAAGTAAGTTTCTAATATCAATATTTTCCGCTCCAGAGAAAACTAATTTTGCTAATCTTTTAACAGGTAAGATTCCAATGATGTTATCAATACTATCTTCATAAACAGGAATTCTAGAATGTACAAAGAATTCTTCGTCTTCAATAATCTCTTGGATGTTATCGCTAATATCAATCGCGAAAACATCTACTCTAGGAGTCATAATTTCGTGTGCTTCAATGTCATTAAATGATATAGCAGATCTAACTAATTCTGCTTCACCTTCTTCTAAGACTTCCTCTTCTTCCATTGTATCAACCATTTCAGTTAATACATCTTCATCAATTTCTTCTTCTTCATCTGCTTTCTTTTTAAATGGTAAAGAAAGTAATTTAAATAAATTTGATATTGGCCAAACAAATATAAATAATATCCATTTTGTAATAGTTACTGGCCAAGCAAAACCTTTAGATAATTGATAAGGGAATCTTTTTGCGATTACTTTAGGAATAAATTCACAGAAGATAATGATTGTAATAGTTAAGACTATTGTTGAGATAGTATTCCATAAAGTAGGATCATCGAATAATAAAATACCTACAAACGCAACAATAGAAGAAGCTAAAACATTAACAATATTATTACCAAATAATATCGCTGATATAGATATTTCATAGTCGTTAGCAATCTTAAGTGCTTTATTAGATAACTTAGTATTTTCTTTTTCTAATCTATCTTTATCAACAATGCCATACACCATATCCGCACATGAAAAGAATGCAGAGAACAAACAGCAAATAGCAACAATAACCCAGTAATACCAATACATTACTTGTTACCTCCTTTTGCTTCAGATTCTCCAATGTTACCAACAAGTTCTTCTAAAACATCATCCATGGTAACCATGCCAATAACTTTCATATTGTTATTTCTTACAAAAGCTATATGAGTTTTCTTCTTTTTGAATGCATTAAAAAGATCATCAATCATAATTTTAGAAGAAACAAAATATGGCTTTTGTAATGTTTTAGAAATACGAATATCTTTCTTTTGCATATAATGCTTAAAGAAAATTTTTACGTGTAAAACACCAATAATGTTATCAATTGTGCCTTTATAAATAGGAATTCTAGAGAAAGATGTAGTTTCTAAAACATCAAACAATTTTTCGTTTGTTAAGCCGTTAATATCTAAGGCAAAAATCTTATCTCTAGGAGTTAGAACTTCTTTGACATTAGTATCTGCAAATTCGAGTGCAGATTGAATAATCTCACCAGTTTCTTCTTCAAGTACACCATCATCAGTAACATCATCAATAACATCTTCAAACTTTTCTTCGGTAATAGATTCTTCTTCTTTGACTTTGAAAAGCTTATCGAATGCTAAAGCCAATTTATCAAAGCACCATGAAATTGGGAAAAATAAAATACTAAAGACATATACTGGATAAACAAATATTTTCGATATTGTATCAGGAATCTTTTTCGCGATTGTTTTAGCTAATGCATCACCAAAAATATAAATAAGTAAAGAAATGATAATTGAAGAAATAAGTGATACATACGTAGTTGTAACACCTAATTCAATAAATAAATTATAAAAAGCCACTGTAGATACAGTAGAAGCTAAAATTGCAACTATATTACTACCTATTAAAAGGCTGGAAAGAATACGGTCATAATCATCACAAACTTTAAGAACTAGTTTAGATGTTTTGCTTCCTGCGTCTGCTTTAACTTGGAATTTAAACTTGTTAGCAGAGGCAAGAGCAGTTTCACTTGCAGAAAAGAAAAAATGTAAAAATACACAGATACCAATTATTATCCACGACAAGGGATCCATATATTTAACCACACTCCTTTCTTAAAGCAAGCGAGAAAATCATACCAAAAATTATAGTAATTGTAAATTACGATAAATTTTAATACCCCACTATTTTGTGAGAAAAAGTCTCTATTTTTGATGATTTTCTCTCAATTTTATTTGATAATTTCTAATATGAAAAATATTGAGATTTCTTTCACAAATGATAAGACACAAACCATATCAAATTTCATGCTTGAAAAAGGCTTTTCTTCAAGCAATATTTTTCATGAAATTAATCAAAAATTGGTTTTCGTAAACAATATTCCAGTTAGAGATAAAAATGTTGAGATTTTTAAAGGAGACAGAATCAAAATTATTCTCGCTCATGAGGTAAATGAACTGCCTTTAAAAAAAGATGAAATCAACATTTTATATGAGGATGAATATTTACTTATTGTAAATAAACCATCAAAATTGCTTGTTGAACCTTATAAAATTGGCACAAATAATAACCTCGCTAGTATGGTTGCAAATTACTTTTTTGAACACGAAATTCCTTCAAAGGTTCACATAGTGAATCGACTTGATAAATGCACTTCTGGAATAGTAATAATTGCTAAAAATAGATACATAAAAAATCTAATGTGCAACACTAAAATTTGTAAGAAGTATTTAGCTATTGTCGAAGGTAAAACCGAATCTTCTAGCACTATTAAAATTAACATAGGAAAAGAGGCTTATTCTAACTCTAGAAAATTGGATGATAATGGTAAACAATCTATCACTAACTATAAGACTATTTCTTACAATGAAAAAAATAATACTTCTTTAATTGAGGCAGAAATTATAACAGGTAGAACTCACCAAATTAGATTATCTTTTTCTTCTATAGGTCATCCACTAGTTGGAGATGAAATATACGGAAGTAAAATAAAAGAGGATATCTATTTAATGGCTTATTACACCAAATTCAGACATCCTCTTATTAATAAATTTATTGAATTAACTATTCAACAGTAACACTCTTAGCAAGGTTACGTGGTTTATCTACGTTATATCCTTTTTCAATGGTTACATAGTAAGCAAGATAGAACGCAATAGAAGAAACTACTACGCTAGAAAGATAGAATGGGTAGTTTTTAACTACGATATTATCACTTTCTTTAGCATTTCTTTCTGTTGAAATAACATATACTTTAGCGCCTCTAGCTTCTACTTCTTTAATATTACCTCTCATTGATAAAGCAGTATGGTGATCAGTAATAAATACTATAACAGGCGTATCTTGCTCAATTAGCGCGATAGGGCCATGTTTAAGCTCTCCTCCAGGAATTGCTTCAGAATGAATATAACTGACCTCTTTGAGCTTTAAAGAGGCCTCCATGGATAAGAAATAGTCGAAGCTTCTACCTAAGTAGAATAAATGTTCTTTATTTTTAATAGCTCTAGCTATTTCCATAATCTTTGGCTTATATGAATTTTGAATTTCGTCAATTAAAGGAAGAACGCTATATAAATCTTTAATTGCTTGGTAATCATCCACTATAGCTGCTGCTAATAAGCATAATACAGTTACTTGAGCAACATATGCTTTTGTAGAAGCAACAGAAACTTCAATTCCAGCATTCAACAATATTGAATAAGTACAATTTCTATCTAGTGTAGATCCACCAGTATTAGTAAGAATTAAACTCTCTAAATTATTTTCTTTAATAATCTTTAAACAGTGAATTAAATCAGCAGTTTCTCCAGATTGTGAAATTAAAATAATAAACGGTTTATTTCCTGGGAACACTGGATCAAACGCCCATTCAGAAGCAATATATTTACTTGTGGACTTATTTGAGTGTTCAAAATATCTTCCACCAACCAAAGAGGAGTGATAAGACGTACCACACGCGATAAACATGATGTGGTCAGACTCTTTGAGTCTATTAATCAATTTCTCATCAAAACAATATTTTCCATCTTTAGTATAAGTATCTAAGATTCTTTTAACTGTTTGAGGGACTTCTTCAATTTCCTTAAGCATGTAATGAGGATAACCTTTTAAATCATGAGAAATTGATTCAATATCCTTTTTGATATATTGTTTAATAACTTTTTGGCCATACTTATCAAATATTTCAACATCATCTTTTGAAATTCTTCCGTATTCTTGGTCATTAAGTTCAATATAGTTTTCTGTATATTTAATCATTGGAGAAGCATCACTAGCGACAAGATTAAATCCTTCTCCTTTTCCAATAATTAAAGGAGAACCGTTTTTCATAATGTACATATGATCGGTATAGTCACTACAAATAATTGCTAATGCATAACTGCCTTTTAAAATAGACATACATTCTTTAAGAGAACCTAAAATATCATTTTCTCTTAAATAATAATATTCAATTAAGTTCGCCACTATTTCACTATCAGTGTCACCATAGAATTCATAGTGCTTCTCTAATAGCATCTTTTTAATATCTTCATAATTTTCGATAACGCCATTATGAACCAAACATATCTTCTTATGATTAGAAATATGTGGGTGAGTGTTAGCGACATTAGGAACACCATGCGTAGCCCATCTTGTATGGCCAATCATGATATCTGTTTTAATATCATTAGGCACAAGTTCCATTAAGTGTTCCACTGCACCTACATCTTTATAAATATGAATACCATCGTTATAATACGCTACCCCCGCTGAATCATAACCACGATAATCTAAAGTTTTTAATCCATTTAATACATATTCTCTTGGGTTTTTAAAACCAAGACACCCTACAATTCCACACATATAACTATTCCTTACAGTGTTTATATAATAAATGAAATTTATAAAAATAACAATCCAGTCTTAAAACCGTTTATAAAACTTTTTAAAGACAAATTAAATAATGAATATTTCTATTTTGTATTATGCTATTGCTACTTGCATATTCAAGCAAGTTCCATATATGTTCAAATTAATTGAAACAATATAATAATCCTCTCTCTCCGATAATTTTTTTATTCTTTATCCCATCCAGAATATAAAATAAACTCGGAATTTTGCTTGATATCTGGTATTTGATTAAAATCAAATCTATTAATGCATTCCTTTTCTAAATACCAACCTTTAAATAAAAATCCTTCTTTTTTTGGTGCAATAGGTTCGACAATTTTTTCGCCAAAAATAACATTATCAATACGATACAATTCATAATCCTCATCAGAATAATAATTAAAAAAACTAATATTTGCTGGTTTAATATAAAAATCATCAACTATCGTTTCGTACTCTTCAAAAAACAAATCCCAATAAAGAAATAAGTTTTTACACCCTATTCCTTGTTCTAATAAAGAATACGTTGATGAGCAAAGAAAAACATCACTCTCAAACCCAGAAAAATAAAAAGTTTTTATATTGTCGAAAACATATATCTTTTCAACATTCCCTTTAGATTCAAGATATCTTGTATCATCATGAGAATGACTTTGGTCCCATATACCTATCTGTTCAACCGGTTCTCCATTTATCTCTCTAGGAATATCAATAGCTTCTTGCTCAAGGCCTAAATCTGTAAATCCTATGATTACAATTGCTTTATCATTAATATCTTGATAAATACTATTTTCCCCTCGATAAATATACTTAAAGAATCCATCTTCATAAATAGTTGGGACTCTTTTATTTGGAGCAAAACAACCATCCAATAAAAAAGGGAAAGAAAAAATAGACATAAGTTCCAATTTTCTAATTTTCCTCATTTTCTAATTACCCACCCTTATGTGTTATCACTAACATTATCAAGATTTTTTGAAATAAGTCAACTCATTCTCTTTAATAAAAAGAAATAAAATTAATAATGTTCATAACTACTATTATTTGTAATAAAATCCGGAAAAACTGATTTGAGATTTATTTTTCAACATTTAAAAAACAATTTACAAATAAAAGTTAATTTGCCAAAAAAAGGCACTGATTAAATCAATGCCCTTATTTTGTTTTTTTAGCAGTATTAGTGACCTAATAATACTTTTTCATTATTGAAGACTTTAGTTACCGCAAATACTAATAAACCTGTATAAACAATGTTAGAAATAGCAGTAAGCGCCAACATCAATGTCATATTTGAAGTTGTATTTAATAATGCAGTAATACTTGCTGATAAGTTTGCAACTGGAATAAACGCCAACCAAATAGGTGGAGTTGATCCAAGAAGCATTGGAACCATAGAACCAACCATGAAGATTAATGTTAGAGGTCCTAAATAAGAACCAGCTTCTTTTACAGAGTTTGCAATAGCAGATACCAATACACCTAGGCCAACAAAGAATAGTAACATTGTTACCATAATCAATAGCAACAATATTGTTGAACCGAATGTAAGGCCTAAATTTGCGCCACCCATCATAGTAGGTAATGAGAATATTAATCCTAAGAATGATGCAACACCAGAAGCAACAGCGACAATTGATAACGCAATAATTTTACCAATAACAAATTCGCTCTTCTTAATTGGTGTCATAAGAATTGAAGCAAGAGTGCCTCTTTCTTTTTCTCCAGAAATTGATTCAGGGCAGAATGAGATAACTGTTGAATATAATAAGGAAACTGTTACCATAGGTAAGACAAATGCCATGATAGTTTGAAGCATTGAACTTGATTGTTCTGGGTCAACGTTTGCTACAACTGGTTTTCCTTCAGCATCTATGTTGACTTTGTAATTGTTATATGCAGTTCCAACAAAACTATTAATTAATGAATATAAGTTTTCTGATGTACTACTTTTTCCGTTATAGAACAAATCTATATTATTATTCGGATTTGTAGTGGTTACTTGAGTATCAAAGTTGTCACTGTAGACAATAAGTAAATCGATTTTACCTTCTTTTAATTGTGTCGTATATTCTTCAACTTTGTCTTTGCTAATTGGTGTATAATCAGCTTTATTTTTGTTAGTGTTTGCTGGTGATTCGATATAATCATTGAAGTAACTTAATAATTTTGGTTTATTTTCACTACCACCATAGTTATTTGTATATGCAATTCTAAATGTAACGTTTTCTGGTTCGGTGCTGCTAGCAACATTACCCATCAAACTTCCCATTGCTCTATAGATAATAAAAATTAAGATACCTGGTAAGAACATTGCTAGCAACATTCTTCTATCAGTAAAGAAACGCTTTAATTCTTTTTTAAGAATAATTAATATATTTTTCATTATTTCATATCCTCCTTGTCAGCTAAGTCAAAGAAGACATCTTCAACTGATCCTTTTTTATGGATTTCTTCCATACTTTCATCAAGGATCATTCTACCTTTCATTACGATTCCAACTCTATCACATAACTTTTCAACTAAAGAGAAGATGTGTGTAGAAATTAAAATGATATGATTTTCATCTTTTAAATTAATTAAGAAGTTTTCAACTTCTCTTGCTGCCATAACATCTAAACCATTAGTAGGTTCATCAAAGATGATGATTTCAGGGTCGTGGCAAAGAGATACTGCTAATGAAACTTTTTGTTTCATACCAGTTGATAACTCTTTAATTTTTACATTTTTAAATCTATTAATTCCAAATGAAGCAAATAACTCCTCCTTCTTTTTTGAAATTTGCTCATCTGTCATTCCGTAGAGTTTGCCCATGTAATTGAAAGTGTCATCCGCAGTGAAGAACTCGTCTAATTTAAGTTCGCTTGTTAAGAAGCCAATTTTAGAACGGTATTCACAGATGTTACTATTGATGTCTTTATCATCATAGTAAATACTTCCAGATTTAGGTTTAATAAGGGAAGCGATCATTCTTAATGTGGTCGTTTTGCCCGCACCGTTAGGCCCCAATAATCCATAAATTACCCCCGGTGTTAATTCAAATGATAAGTCATTAACTGCAACCAATTTTGAATTAGTAGTTTTTTGTGACATCATTTGTTTTCGTGAGAGTTTGAACTCTTTCACTAAATTTTTAACAACTAATTTTTTCATACTTTGCATATTTTACTATATATTTTCAAAAAGTAAACAGATATTGAGGTGGTACAGTTAGTACAAAAAACAGAAAAAAATACATAACTATCAAAAACCTTAATTCTAAGCATTTAAAAGGCCTAAAATTGTATACATAAGCAAATTCAAAAAAATTCAAAAAAATTTTTATTTTTTCAAACTTGTCTCTAACTCATATGTGAATTTAACAAAAAAGATTAGCTAGAAATGCTAACCTCTTTTACTACTTTTTTAAGATAAAACCGAACTTACTTCAAATAGATATTCGTATGTGTTAGTTGAATAATTGCAAAGCATGAATTTGCCTTCTTCAGGATTATATTTTAGATAATAATATCCTGAACGATAGCTAATTATCTCATATTGATTTAAGTCTGAAAGGTAATCTGCTAAGGCGATGTTAACACTACCATCACCATAAATATTGATCTTATAGTAAGAAGATGGTTCACTACTATAGTATATTTCTTTACTATCTTCATCTATACAGACATATCTAGTTCCGCCATAATCTTCAAAAGCTATTGAATAAACATCATATGGTTCATTCTTAATAAAATGCATGACCTTGTAATTTGGTGTTCCTTCAAAGACTAATTGGCCAAAATAATCCATATCATAAATAGTATCTGTGTTATCTGTTAAGCAGCACTTACCTTCTTTAGAAACTAAAATCAAATCAGTATCATCATCAATACTAGACATTGAATAAACGCTGTTATATACGATGTGTATAGTTTTTTCATACTTATATAAACGAGTATCTAATTTACTATCATTAGTAGTAAATACAAAATTATCAACTATACCATCATATCTTAAGAAACATTCTTTGCCATCTATAAGAACTGGAGTCGGAGTGCTTCCAGAAACATCCATAGGGATAATTTTTAAAATTCCATCGTTAAATTCAACTTTAAAATATACTGGTTCCTCGACATAATCTATATATAGATTTCCTTCATAAAGTGAAGAATAGCCAATGTATAAGAAAGGGAACTTTATAGCGTATAAATCATATACACTATGCTTTTCTAATGTAAATCTATCATAATAACTATCTTCAGTAACCTTTAATTCTTTAGTTTGTTTATCGACAATATAATCACCATTACCAAAAGGAGATTTTTTATATTTTTCAGAAACAATTAAATACTCATCCTCTTCATTAATTTGATTAGTATTATTTATTAATGAGAAACTATCCTCTTTAAATGTATAAGAAGGCGCAACTGCTCCTTCAATATCGCAATAACGATATAATCTAATAGGTTTTTGTGAGTTAGCTCCATAAAAACGATATGGATCACTAGCAGCACTTTGGTTATATCTTAAATAATAGTTATTACTACCTAATACGAAATTACCATATTCATCAAAGCTAAAATTAAACAATACTTTTTTATTAATAATGCTCTTAGTTCTTTCGCTTTCATTAAAACCAACATAAGTTTTATCGCCATTATAAAATCTATACATATAGCCTGTATTGCTACTTACAGGTTCAAAGAACATTTTATTCATGTGTTCTCTATTATAATCATTATCAAAATCATAATAATTGGATGCAGAATTGTAATTAAGTCCGTCTTGATAAGGGTAAACCTGATTTGATTCGGTTGGCGCTGCAAAAATATATGTATTTTCATCATTAATTCCAGAAACATTTGTTACTTGTTGGAATTTTGCAGTTTTATCATTAATAAGTTCTACAGGAGCAAAGTTAGCATAGTAGTCATTATCGTTAACTGTGTCACCTTCACCGCCGGAGCCTCCACCGCCAATGTCTCCACCGCCGATATCGCCTCCACCATTAGTCCCTTGAACCATATTAGGATTAAAGCCTGTTAAGCTTACTGTACTAGCTGTTGAATATTTAGTCCCAGCAACAAATCCCTCAGCGTTAAATCTATTAGACCAAGTTCCATTATTTAAGTACTCAATAAATGTATTGTAGTGATCATCTGTATAAATACATACTGGAGAATCATCATATCCAGTTCCACTCCATCCTGAATCCCACGCAACAACACGGCCAGAACCACGACTTGAAGAATATGTATTGTCTATATCAATATCAAATTCGTGATATTTACCTTGGAATCCCCATGGAACTGCTCTAACATAACCATCAGTACGATCGTAAGTAGAAACTTGTCTTGCTTTATCACCAAAAGCATCTCTTACTCTGTACATGTTATTTTTAATTTCAAAGTTAGCAGGGAATTTCTTGAATGCAGTATAGTAAGACGCAATTAAAAGAGGATCGATAATAGCAGCGTCATTCTTGCATTCAGGATGATCGTTAACGTAATTTAAAGTATAGTAAGTTAATTCTTTACTTTTGGTTACAGTATAAGTATTAGCTGATTCGTTATATTCTGTTTCTAATGGGACAGTAATCTTAGATTCTCCTGGAACTAATGAATATGTATATCTAGTTGGATTAATACGTACTTTTCCATCTCCAGAAGTAGCAGCGTATGTAGGAGAGGAAGTTGCATTATTATCATAATCAACAGTAATAGTATTTAATGTTAAATTATATGTTCCGCTACAAACGCTAAAATACTGATATCCAGATAGATTAACATTGCAAGTATCACTATTTGATGATGGATTTAGAAAATAAACATAATCTGTGCAGCTTGGATCATTGCCAAAACGAATATTAGGTTTAATGATTTCATCTCCACTAAATGAATATCCTAAATTCTGAGTAGATGAATAAGATGCACTGTATGAAACAGTTATTTCATTAATTCCTCCAATCGGGTCAACATTAAAGATTGTTCCTTCTCTACCATGATAAGGAGTATTACTGTAATAAGTATTATCTGCTAATAACACTAATGAACCACTATTTTTGTTATATTTATATTTCAAAAGTTTGATTCCATTTACTGTTGTAGCATCACTCATTCCATCAAAATTTTGATTAAAAGAACCACTACTAGGTAACGAACTGCAATTAATGACTGTATGATTAGCACTCGTGTGCGTTTCTCCTGAGAACTCTATGTTGGTTGGAATTTTTGTATCACGATCAACAATTCCATAATTATTATCAGCAATTATCTTTTCCCATTTAGCATACAAAGTTAATTCTGAAGAGATTGGATTATCAAAATTCATTGGAGTGGTTAAATTAACGTCCTTAAACCATCCCTTAAATGTATAACCTTGTCTACTAGGATCAGCTGGTTTAGTAAGTTTATAACCCTCTTTAACATCGACAGGAGTAATAGAAGAACCACCATTAGTAACAAAAGTAACTGTGTATTCACGTAATGAAGGTGGAGTTTCTAATTCGTTCCACTTTGCATATAAAGTGATATCTTGAATAATTTTTGTTCCAAATGTCATTGGAGTAGTAAGAGAGCTATTAATATACCATCCAGCAAACTCATATCCATTTCTTGTTGGGTCAGTTGGTTTATTTAATGTTTCACTTTCTTTTACTTTGATAGGATCTACATTGCTTCCACCGTTAGATACGAAAGTAACAGTAAATGTCTTTTCTACTTTAATAGGCTCTACTGGAGTTACAACATCTGAACCATTATTGTTATCATTTTTAGTAGGATTTATTGTTGGAGCAGCCTTATCTCCACAAGCACTAATTGCTAGAAGGGCTGCTATTATTGGTAATAATTTAATACTTTTTTTCATATTTTTATCATTTCCCCTAGGATTTAGCCAACGAATTATACCACAATAAAGCAATTCTTTTAAAAGAATTATTTACCAAAATACACATTTTTGCTTAATTTTGTTTATGAATTCTATTTTATTTAAAAACAAACTTCTATATTACCTTGGATTAGATTAGGAAAATATTAAGAAAATATTATTGCCTGTTTATTGATAGTTATTAAAGCAGCAAGACATTAATTATTTTTTAAAACATCTAATGTGTCAAATAATTTAACAGTTTCACCATTAACTGTATAAGCGTGATAAGAAAGAGTATCTTCAGTAAGATTTAAAACACCAAACATAGTCGCATTTACATTACCAGTAGCTGGATCACCTGCTTTGTAGTCTTGAGAACTTGTATAACTAGAGAATGTATATGATTCATATTTGTTACTTTGAGTGAGTTTGCCTACTTCAATCTTATATTTATTAGTAGTAAATGTTTTGCTAGGATTTAATCCTTTTATTTCACCATTTTCAGTAACTACCTCAGCCCAAATTCCATCAGATTCACTAGCACCATTTCTATGGCCAGCAGCACCTGTAGTTACATAATAAGTGCCTTCAGGATTAACATCATATAAAACATTATCTTTTGTTTCTTGAGAAACATTAAAATTAACTACCTCATTATTGTTATATGTTGTTGTATAACCTGCTGCATCCCATTTATAAGGAAGAGTCTTATTATAAATGTGATCATGAGCTTGTAAGACTAAATCAACATGTTTTTCTGAGAAAATCGGAGTTAATTTTTCAACAATGTTTTGGTTTTCGGATTTGTTACTATGATCTCCTGTTGAATATGGAGAAATATGCATTGTAACTATCTTCCATTTTGCATTAGAAGCTTTGCTTAAATCATCTTTTAACCAATTAATTTGTGCATCATCAATTGTGTTAGAATTAAGCACAACAAAGTGTGCATAATTATAATCATATGAATAATATGCACCCTTATAGTCATAACCAGCATAGTTAATATCGCTCATAATATAGTGAGAATACGGAGATGAAGGTTCATGATTTCCTGAAGAAGTCATGTATGGAACATTAAATTTATAATCTTGAATAACATCTAAAGCCTTAGCATATCTAAATAATCTAAATGGTTCTTTATCGTTTCCGCTTGTATTATTTTGATCGAATTGGTCTCCGTTATGGATGATCATATCTAAATCATTGCCAGCAGTCTTTACTGCTTTAGCTACAGTATTACGCCAAATATTGTGCTTGCTTAAATCCTTTGTTTGAGCATCACTCATATGAATCGCAGTAACTGAATTAGGATTTTCTTTTTCTACAACAAAAGCACCATAGTAATATCCTTTTTCGGAACCTGCTTTATAGCTATATGCTTTACCTTTTTCTAAATTTTCAACATGTACTTTATGAGACATTATTTTAAATTCTTTAGAATTCCCACTACCTTTAGCAGAGGTTAAGCCATCAGCAGTAATATTACCAGAAGTATCATAACTGAGTTTTACGCTTTTTCCAGTAATCTTTTCAGCATTAGAGAAGTCAGCATCAGCACCTTTATCGCTTTTAACAAGATATAATTCTGTAATGTCGACCTCTTCATTAGTAAGCCACGAAAAACCACGCGAATAAATATCTGAATAATAAGTCATATTAAAACCAGTAGGTTTTTCACTTACATCATAATTATCATAATCAGGAATATAGTCAGGTCTAACTATGTTATAACTTTCTTCTTGGATATCATTTGAAGTTTCATTTGTATCATTTTTTTGCTCGATGTTGTCTTCTTTTTGTGAGCTAGAACCAACCGCAAAAAGACACAACACTAAAATTGTGGACGACAAAAAATTCTTATTATGTTTCATTAAAAACCCCTTATTGACATTTACACTACTACTCTAATTTCTAAATAAAAAATATATTTTTATAAAGGAAAATAGTACCAACGCATAAAATACGTTGTACTGACCAGACCCTATAAGGGCTATTACTCCACCGACCCTCAAAGGTCATAGGTGGACTGACAACCGTGATTCTCACTCTAACTACCCTTTTTAAAAGGGTCTTTATATTCTTTGTTCGACAAATTATCTCTCATCATGTCGTCCTTTTCTTGATCTCTGATGTATTCTTGAACCTTTTTGGTGTCAAGCCCAACTGTCGAAACAAAGAATCCTTTCGCCCAGAAATTTCGATTGCCATATTTATATTTGAGATTCGCGTGTCTCTCAAATATCATCAAACTGCTTTTGCCTTTCAAATATCCCATGAAATTTGATACGGCAAGTTTTGGAGGAATTCTCACCAACATGTGAATGTGATCAGCCATCGCGTGAGCCTCCATTATTTCGACCTCTTTGTAAATACAAAGTTGTCGAATTATTTGTCCTATATCAGAACGTAATTTTCCATATATCTCTTTCCTTCGATATTTTGGAATGAACACGATGTGATACTTACAGTTCCACCTCGTGTGTGATAAACTTAAATCGTCATCCATGGATACACCTCCTGTTAAATTGAATTGGTTGTCAGCCTATTCAATTCTAACACGAGGCTTTTTTA
>JAILIF010000106.1 GCA_024695405.1 Bacilli bacterium | reverse complement strand
TATTAATTTCTACTAAAATATAAAATAAATGAATAAATGTTTATTAGTTTTCTATAGCGGTACGAATAAACATTTATTCATTTATTTTATATTTTAGTAGAAATTAATATTAAAAACATTGAATATATAAATAGTGGGGTTTGATATGGAATTAAAAGACGCTCTTTTAAAAAGAAGAAGTTGTAGAAAATATACTGAAGAATTAGTCTCTGATGAAGACATTAATGAATTAATGCATGCCGCTATGTCTGGTCCTAGTGCTATGAATAAAAAGCCTTGGGATTTTTATGTGGTTCAGAATCAAGATATTCTTAAAAAAGTTATTAAATGTTTGTTGTTTGCTAATTATGGTGCTAAAGTTGCAATTATAGTTGTAGGAAATTTGCATAGAGCATTGCCGTTTGATATGAAAGAATTTTGGATTCAAGATTGCTCTGCCGCAACAGAAAACATTCTTTTAAGAGCAACTGATTTAGGATTAGGTTCATGCTGGTGTGGAGTTTATCCTAGAAAAGGTACAATCGCTAAACTTCAGGAAGTTTTAGGACTGAAAGAAAAACAAATTCCACTTAATGTAATTTTGCTTGGTCATCCAAAGAATGAACCAGAAGAAAGAGAACAATACGAAGAAAAAAGAGTCCATATAATTAAATAAAGGAGAGAAAAAAGTTATGGAATTAAAAGGAAGTAAAACAGAAAAGAATTTATTAGAAGCTTTTGCAGGTGAATCACAAGCAAGAAATAAATATTCTTACTATGCTAGCAAAGCTAAAAAAGAAGGCTATGAAAAAATAGCAGCCATCTTCGAAGAAACTGCAAATAACGAAAAAGAACACGCAAAAATGTGGTTCAAATTACTTAATGGCATCGGTACAACTGAAGAAAATTTAGCTGCTGCAGCCGCTGGAGAAAACTTCGAACATACTAATATGTATAAAAGAATGGCTGAAGAAGCTAGGGAAGAAGGATTCGAAGATATCGCTAAGAAATTCGAATTAGTAGGTGCGGTTGAAGCTGAACACGAGAAAAGATACCTCAAATTATTAGATAAAGTTAAAGGTAAAAAAGTATTTATTGCAGAAGATGTTGTGATGTGGAGATGCAGAAACTGTGGTCATATTCATATAGGAAAAGAAGCTCCAGAAGTTTGTCCAACATGTGATCATCCACAAGCATATTTTGAAGTAGCTTGCTGCAAGGTCTGCAAATAATAAAATTAATTTTAGAAAGCGTCATTAATTGGCGCTTTTTATTTTATCTTACAGTAGGTTATATATATTTTTACTAAACGTTTGTTTACTAAACGCGTATTTAGTGAATAGCGATAGGCCTGAGACACAAAAGAAAATTCCCTCGTAAAAGGGAATTATTTTTTTTGATATGGTGGCTCAGGCCGGGAGCGCGCCGGCGACACTCAGATTTTCAGTCTGATGCTCTACTAACTGAGCTACCGAGCCATATGTTATTTAAAGCCTCAAATTCAGTAGAGGCCTTTTCTTTAAAAAAAGCGTTTGGCGGACCGTACGAGAGTCGAACTCGTCTCTCTTCCGTGACAGGGAAGAATAATAAACCGATATACCAACGGTCCACTTGTAAAACGCTCAATTATTATCCACGATAACTTAAAAAAAATCAATAAAAATTTTACAAGTTTTTTAAAAAAATAAAATTTGAGCGTTATTTATTTATAAATACCTTTTTTAAATACTCCGAAATAGATGTAAATACTAACACAATAATAATAACTATTAGTGTATATCCGAATACATTATTAAGATTTGCTTCGCTTCCTTGAAATGCACTTATTGCAGCTCCTATACCGCCCTTAGTCATTCCAGTTAATACTTCAGCCATGATCTCAATTTTAAAAGACATAGCTAAAGAAGATGATATTCCTACTAATATATATGAAGCAGCTAATGGTAATCTAATTCTTAGTATTTCTTTTGCTTTATTAGCCCCATCAACTCTAGCAGCGTCAAGAAGATCTGGATCAGTTTTCTTAATTCCTGTAACAACTGATTCAAATAAAATTGGAAGACTTACTAATATAACTACATATATAGGAGCGTACTTTGGCTGGAAGATAATAATAAATAGATAGACAAAAGCGACGGTAGGAACGCTTTTAAGAACATTCATTAATGGTTTAAGGAAAGTATAGAAACCTGGATTATGGCCTGCGAAAATTCCTAAAATAAGAGCAAAAAAGAATGCGATTGAAAAACCAACCAGCATTCTTAAAAGAGTTAATCCTAAATATTGATATGTAACTTTCTTTCCTAATAACTCAATCATTGCTTTGAAAGCATTAATAGGGGAAGGAAAAATCATTGAGTTTTTATCAAATAAAAGTGAAATTACTGACCATAAAAGTAGGATAAATAAAGTTCCTAAACCAAATAAGATTTTTTTATTGGTAAAAAACTTCGTCATTAACTCCTTGTACTCCTAATATATTCATGTAAGATTTGATAGCTTCTTTGTTATCTTTCGCAGGCATATAAGTAATAGCTAAGCCATTATTTTTGTCTGTAATTTTCTTTGCCATTTGTGGTGGGATACCAAAGAAAGCTTGTGGATCTTCTGTTTTACTCATATTAGCAGTCATTTTAGTTGTATCTGCTAACATAGCTTCGATATTTTCTTTTGTTGCAGCTAAGAAATTGCCAACCTCTGGTTCTTTATTGTTAATAACAAATACTGAAGCTTGGAAAATTTTTGATGTTTGAGATTTTGTTTCAAAAGCAGCACTTAAATCAGTTAAGCTTTCTGCTGTAACATTTAAAGCTGTTACTTTTGGTTCTGATAATAAAACATAATCAGCTTTTACTTTAGTACCATCAGCAGTAGAAACTTCTTTTGCACCATAAGCAGTGCCTGCTTCAGCAACACTTGGAACGTATGTAATATTTGCGTCAAAATCAGTTCCATAGATGTAGTGGAAGATTTTATCTGGTAAACCACCTTGTTGGAATAAAACAATGTTATCTCCAGCATTTAATGTCCCATCAGTATCTTCTCCAGTAGCAGCTAAATAGAAGTTACCATTAGTAACTGTTGCTGCAAGTTTATAATCGCAACCTTCTTGAATTGCTTTAATACCTACATCTGTAGGAGCAACAATAACATCGTAAGTTTTTGCAGCAAAATATCCTTTTAATAATGCAGGTTTACTTGTTGTTTCAAAACTTGCTTTTTCTGAATTTAATAAATAAGACATAGCAACAGCAGGCGCGCCAGCAGGAGAAATAACACTTAATTTTCTTTCTTCCTTTTGTTCTTCTTTTGGTTCATCTGTAGTAGTTGTAGTATCCTTTGCACCGCATGCACCAAGTAGTGCGATTAATGGGATTAATAATAGTTTTTTAGTTTTCATAATTTTTATCTCCGTTGCAATTATAAAATAATTAAATATAATAATATGTGATTTAAATCACAAATATGAATATTATAAATTACTTAACAAAAACACAACTTAATAAGACAAAAATGGTTCAATATAAAAAAGGTACCACTCTTTTTCAAGAAGAAGAAAAGTGCGATTCAATCGGAATTATTATTAGTGGACAAGTTGAAGTTTTTACTTATTTAATTAGCGGAGAAAAAGTTATTTATAATTCTTTAAGTAGTGGCGAAATGTTTGGATCCAACTTAGTTTTTTCTTCTCATCCGTATTATAGAGGCAATGTCGTCACATTAACCGATTGCAACATTTGTATTATCGATAAAGACACTTTAAAAAGATTATTATCTCAAAATGAAGAATTCCTTGAACATTATTTAAATAGTCAGTCAGACTTCACAAAAAGACTTAATTTTAAGATTAAAATGTTATCAATTCCTTCTGCAAAAGAGAGACTTCTTTTTGCTTTAGAAAATAGTAAAAATAACACACTTCATTTTAAAACAGTAACTGCTTTAGCGGAGTATCTAGGATTAGCTAGAGAAACAGCTTCGAGGGCTATTACATTTTTACTAAACGAGCGTTTAGTGAAATACACAAATAAGACATTAATATTAAAAAAGGAGTGAATTTTCACTCCTACTTTTTTGAAACGATTTCTAATAAGTTCTCGTATAATGCTAAACGAGTTAATAATCCGACTCCACCTGGAACTGGAGTTTGCAATTTAACAGGAAGTCCTGGAATAGCATCTCCGTGTAATCCTGTTTCATCTCTAGAAATACCAACATCAACAATAACTGCTGAGTCTTTATATTTGAATCTATTATCTAAGAATCCTGCTTTACCGATAGCTACTACAATGATATCTGCATTTTCAATATATCTAGCCATATCTTCAGCAGAAGTTTTACTATGTAAAACAGTTACATTACATGATTCTTTAAGCAATAATTTTGCCATTGGTTTTCCAACGATGTTGCTTCTTCCGATAACAACTGCATTCTTCCCTAAAAGTTCGACTTTTTCATGTTTTAAATAAGTCATGATTCCTTTAGGAGTGCATGGAGATAAAGAAGATAGTGGATGGAAACCATCAACATCTTTTTTAGGATCAACTGCTAACTTAACAGTTTCTTCGTTTATTTGTTTAGGAAGAGGCATTTGAACGATAAATCCATCATGAATATCGTCTTTATTTAAGTCATCAATTACTTTAAGTAATTCTTCTTCGCTTGTTTCAATTGGAAGTTTAATTAAATCAGCTTTAATACCAAGTTCTGCAGCGTCTTTAAGCTTGCCTTTAACATATGCATTACTTGCAGCGTCTTCATTTAATTGAACAATTCCAATGCAAGGAACTTTTTGCATTCCTAAAACAAGATTTTTAATCTCTTCTTTTCTTGCGACTACAAATTCTTTACAAGTCATAATTAGTCCTTATATTCAATTATAGGAATAGTTCCTCTATAATGACGAATCTTAACGCCAGCAAGATTAAGCATTTTTGTACTAGCTTGAATTTCAACAGTGTCTTTATATTTATTTTCACAATAGACAACTTCTTTAATGCCAGTTTGAATAATTGCTTTAGCGCATTCGTTACAAGGGAACAATGTAACGTATAATGTACATCCTTTTAATGACGAACCATTTCTTGTATTTAAAATTGCATTAAATTCTGCATGACAGACATATAAATATTTGCTGTCTAAGCCTTCTCCTCTCTGCCAAGAAAGTTCATCTTCTGGAAGGCCACAAGGCATTCCATTATAACCGATAGAGACAACTTTATTGTCGTCATCAACTATACATGCTCCCACTTTTGTGTTGGGATCTTTACTACGTAATGCAGAGAGCATTGCAATACCCATAAAATATTCATCCCAGGAAATATGTGTCTTCATAATATGATTATTTTATAAAAATAATTCACATTAGACAATAAAATATTTATATTAGTTAATTGAATAATTAAATGCAACTGCCTAGAAAAATAAGTTGTAATTACTATTTCGGTATAATTATTTTGATGCTTCCTAAGAAAGGAGAGAATATGGAAAAACATGAAAAAGGAAGCAAAAAACATTTAACAAGTACCGAAAGATTTAAGATTCTTAAATACTTATCACTAGGATTCAATCCACCAAAAATAGCTAAGACACTTGGTTTCAACAAAACAACAATTTATAGAGAAATCATTATCAATTCAACCGTAGAAAATAAGCGTCCTGCTACTTACGTTGATCCTGGAATGAGAAGTTGCAAAAACACCGCTATGTGTAAGTCTAAAGGCATAAGAAATTGCCCCAAAACTTGTATGAAATATCTCGCGAGAACTTGTGCTCTAATAGAAAAGCCTTATCAAGTTTGTAACTTTTGTACAAGAAGAAACGATTGTTACTACGAGCATCTAATTTATCATCCAGAAGTAGCTCACGACATTTCAAAAGAAAGATTTAAAAATGGCAAAACAAACATTAAGTTGGACAAAAACGAACTAGTAAAGTTTGATCTTTACGTTTCAAAGTTGGTAATAAATGGCCAATCGCCTGAAGTAATTAAATCGTACTCAACAAGCAATGAATTTCCTGTTTGCAGTCGTACATTGAGAAATTACATTGATAAAGGATTACTAACAGCGAAAAACATTGATTTAAGAAGAAAATTGTCTCTTAAACCATCAAATCATTATCTGTATCCGAGGACTTACTCACACAATCCATTAAAGAAGATAGATCATCTATTCGATGATTATTTGCATTACATGAGTAACCACCCAGACACTATCACTTTCCAATGTGATACTGTTTGTGGAAGAAGGATTGACAAGAAATCTCTGCTGACAATTCACGCTGATGTTTTACACTTTCAAATGTATATTTTGTTATCCCATAAAACCGCAACAATGGTTAACAAAGCATTTAAAGATTTAATTCAAAAATTAGGAACTGAAATGTTTTCAAAAGTATTTCAAGTTTTACTAAGCGATAATGGGACTGAATTTGATAATTTAACAGATTTAGAAAAAGACCAAGACGGAGTGATTTTATGCCGTGTTTTCTATACTAGGTCATATAGATCTAGCGACAAAGCGGAATGTGAAAGAAATCATGAATTGTTTAGGTACATTCGTAAGAAAGGCAAAACGCTCGATACTTTAGATGAAATGGATGTGGAAGCAATCAATACAAATATTAATTCGTATCCAAGAAAATCATTAAAATGGAAAACTCCAATTGAAGTAATGAAAGAAAAATTTGGTAAAGAGATAATTGAATTATTAGGTATCAAAGAGACAAAAAGAAAAGACGTTAATCTAACCGCATCGCTGATATCCAAAAAGTAATCGGTTGGAAACGTCAAATTAGGAAGCATCACAACTAGTTTAAAAGCAGTTGCATTTACTTGTTCAAGACAAGACGGCAACATCCTTTTGTTATGCTTTCTAACATTAATATAACTTTAAAAATCGGTATAAACAATACAAAAAATTGCACTCAAACTATTTTGCTATACGTGCGCACGAGACTTACTTTTCTAGACAGTTGCATTTAATTATTAAACTAACA
>JAILIF010000105.1 GCA_024695405.1 Bacilli bacterium | reverse complement strand
AAAAAACTACTATACGAGTAACGCACTTAATACAGGGTTTTATACAACATTTTATATTTGCAACAATTTAGAAGCATTCTTTTTAATTGTTTATATGCTCTGTTATATTGATCTAAATAATAAAACAAAAAACGTTATTGGTGTTGTGAATTTATCTTTGTTTTCAGTATTTGTGATTCTAGATATTATCAATATATTTACTGGTATATTCTTTACTTCTGTTAATGGTGAGCATGTCATATCTAAAACAATGATGATTTCTCAAGGTTATCAAGTTACATCATTAGTAATTGCGTTTGTTACTGCTCTTGTAAATAAGAAACTTCTTATAAGAGAAAAGGTAGCGTTTGCATCTTATTGTGTTTTACCTTTTGCAGCAATGATATTGCAAAATATCTTTAAAGGTTACGCCATCGCGTATCTTTCAATCGTCATTGCAACTGAAATATTATTCTTCTTCTTAAATGTTCAAAGAAACATTCAACTTATTGAAGAACAAAGAAAGAATAAAGAAGCTCATATAACAATTATGATGTCTCAAATACAACCGCATTTTATTTATAATTCTTTGTCTTCAATATCTACACTTATTCCTTTAGATCCTAAAAAGGCCCAAGAAGCATTAGATAACTTCACAGAATATCTAAGACATGATTTATCTTCTTTAACACAAACTGACCTAATTAGTTTCGATGATGAATTACGTCATATTGAAACATACGCTTGTTTGGAAAAAATAAGATTTGGTGATAGATTAAAGATAACTTACGATATAAAAACTCGTAATTTTTATGTTCCTCCATTAAGCATTCAACCTATTGTAGAAAACGCGATAAAACACGGAATTCTTAAAAAGATTGAAGGTGGACATATTATTTTTAAAACATATGAAACAAAAGAAGCATATGTGGTAGAAGTAATAGATGATGGTGTAGGATTTGATATAGAAAACGCTAATATTGACACAAGCAAACATTTTGGACTTAATAATATTAGATATAGATTAAAAACAATGTGTAAGGGAACATTGGATATGTATAGTGAGGTAGGAAAGGGTACTAAAGCAGTAATAACTTTCTATAAGGGGTAATTAACTACTATGAAAATATTGCTAGTTGATGATGAAGAGTTACAGTTATCTAGACTTAAAGGGGAATGTGAAAAGGTTATTGTAGGAGCGGAGTTTTATGCTTACTCAAATCCTTTAAAAGTAGTCGAAGATAGTAAAAAGATAAAATTTGATATAGCTTTTTTAGATATTGAAATGCCTGGGATTAACGGCATTCAACTTGCTAAAAAACTAAAATCTACAAACTCTCAAATAAAGATTATTTTTGTTACCGCATTTAACGATTATGCTTTAGAAGCATATAGACTTCATGCTTCTGGATACGTTACTAAACCAGTAAGCGAAAGCAAAATAAAAGAAGAAGTAGAAGAACTTAAAAACACAATAGATTTAAGAGCTACTAAGAAATTACAAGTAAAATGTTTTGGTAATTTTGAAGTATTTCATGATGGAGAAATAGTTAAATTTTCATATCAAAAATCAAAAGAAGTTTTCGCGTATCTTGTAGATAGAGAAGGTTCAAGCGCTAATATTAATGAATTAAACGCAGTGATGTGGGAAGAAGATCACAAATCTTATTTAAGAAACTTAATCGCTGATATACAACAAACATTAAAATCAATTGGATGCAGTGATGTATTTATTAAACAAAGAAACGGCTATTCAATTGATACTAGTAAAATTGACTGTGATGCTTACGAATATAAAAATAATAATCCAGATGCAGTAAGAATGTATCGTGGAGAGTATATGATTCAATATTCTTGGGCTTATTTTAAAGACGAATATTAATACAAAGTTTAATATTGTGGCACTTCTGTGACTTGAGATGCTTTAGAATTTTAAAGCAGATTTTTATTATTATGTTTTTATTAAGCACAGTTACAGATATATCTCCAAAAAAAATCGGTTTATTATCCTTTGTATTTTTTGATACTCCTTTTGTGGTAGCTGTTATTATTTTTGGTATATTAGTTGTTGGATTAACTTTTTTTCTTGAAATATTTATTATTAAAAATAAAAAGAATATTGAATTATTTGAAAGTGAAGAAAATTTAAAATTTGATAATAATATAGAAAAAATAGACGCCAATTTAGATGAAAAGGCTTTTGTT
>JAILIF010000063.1 GCA_024695405.1 Bacilli bacterium | reverse complement strand
TACAATAAATAATTCTGACACACTACTAGTATACTGTGATTTTTTACTTGAAGCAAGTGAATTTATACTGCAATATATTGTTATGCAAATGTTTATAATTTTTGTGCTTCTTTCGGTTGCGGTCTGCCTGCTTATGCTTGTTTTTAGCGGAAAACTGACGTTCGGTTCAAAAAAGCGGAAAAAACGTGCAAAGCAGGGCGCGCAATCTAAAAAATATGCAGACGGAATAAACCCAGGCTGCTGCCCATTGTGCGGCACATTTTTAATCGGCAAAGAAAAAATCAAGTCGTCTGTCTTTGAAGGCGGAAAAGCAAGCGACAGGCTGTGCTACATTCACGGCTGCCCGCACTGCCTGCCGCCCGAATCGCCAGAAATAAGGCGCGTCTGCCCAGTTTGCAGAAAAACTGTGCCGCTTGACGGCCACCTCACTGCGCGCATGTTCGAACGCAAAGGCGGTGCCCATCACGTGCACATTCTAGGCTGCACCGAATGCCATAAGCGGTGAGAAAGACATAGGACGATGTGATACACATTGAAGCTTTTGTTTAGTTTTCTATTTCTTCGCTTACGATTTTCCATTTGCCACTATCTTTGCTGAACGTTGTAGTGGAATTAAAAACCGAAGGTGTAAAAAGATTAAAGGCAGCAATGGTTGAAGCATCATCACCTTTGAATGTAAGTTTTGTTTTTAGTTTTGCTTCTGCGGTTTTGCCATATATTTCAACTTTCAGAACTTCCATTTTATAGTATGGAATTATTCCCTGTTCTCTATACGAATCTAGGAGAATGAACGTGAAATATAAATCATCAGGATCTTCAAAGAAACTAGAGATTTTTTCTTTGTCATATTCATTTACAGCGTTTTGATAATTTATAATCAAATCTCGTATTTCTTGTTCATCATTTTTGCAACTCGCAAAGGCAAGAACAAAACAAAATAACAGCAACAATAAAATTGATTTTTTCATATTACCATCCTTTAAAATCCAGAAATCAATGATTTTTTTATGTTAAATGATTTATAAAGCTTATCTTCTATGTAAATATCCACTGTTAAAGATGGATAATTTCGAACAAATGATGTATATCCTATTCCAGATTTTATAAATATAGTAAATACATCACCTTTTGCTTTTGTAGAGTTATCTGTTAAATATTCCGTACCTTCTCCAAAAATTTCATTTTTTCCCGTATCTTTGAATACGGCTTTTATTGTTGTATATTTTGGAATTGAAGAAAGGCATTGCAATTTCAAATCTATTTCAGGGCATAATAAATACTCTGCCCTCCAACCAGTAGCATAATCGATGATTTTAAATCCATATTGTTCTTCTAAAGCAATTGCCGCTTTTTCTTTTTCATATGTTTCTTCATATTTTTGTAACTGAGATTTGACTTCATCTATAAATTCAGCTGGATGCTTTTCTGCTATGTATTTTTTCAATATCGAAATTGAATTTTTTATAGAATCAGCCTTTTGAGCCTCTTTTAATATTTCATTTTTATTATTTTTTTCGTTTTCATATATTATTTTTATTTCAGAATTAATTTTAGAAATTAGCGCATTAACATCCTCTTTTAAAGAGGTTTGGGGATATTTTAACAATAGTTCATCTAATTCATTTAATGCAGCTTCGTATTCTTTTTGTTCAAATTTATCGACTGCATCTTTATAAAAGAAATCATCTGTTTGTTTTAAAATCTCAATTTCTTTTTTTAATGCTTCATTTTCTGCTTGTAATTGAATATATTCCCTTTTTGGAACACAACTTACAAAAAGAATAGAACCCAACATAAAAGAAATGACATTAATTGACCATTTAAATTTCATAAGATTCTCCAAAGATTTTAATTTTAGTTTTACCACTGCTTTACAAGCTTTCTATAGACTGTTTCTTTCTTACTAGAGCCTATAATTGTTTCATATACCAATCCAATTCCTTTTGCATAATAACTTTTTTTAGTTTGAAGTACTGTGTCATTAGCTACAATTTTTTCAATGACAACAATGCAATCTGGAAAATTTTTATCATCGAATTTGCAGTTTGATTTTATTACTTCATAACTGCAAGTATCACCGCCTGCATCGATGTATTTTCCTTTTTTATTTGGAATATCAAGGATTACAGGGAATGGTTCTTCTATTTCGTGATAATTGCCGAAAAGGTCTTTTGTCGCAACTAAGTAAATTTTATTATTTTGAACATGATATAAAGATAATGTTGACCCTAAACCTCTAACATTATCAGAAAACATATAAACATAACTGTCATCAGAATATTTGCTAGCGTTTTCTATTTTTATGATTTCCATCATATTTTCTTTTTCATTGGTATAACCCCACATAGTTCCAACTTCAGTTGGAAAATAATCCATAACATTCATTTCTTGTGTAAAGCAAGTAAAAGAAAAACAAAGAAAAATTATTAGTAATATTGGTTTTTTCATAAGAATTTCCTTATTAAGATAGTGTAGAAAAGATTCTATGCCATTTTTCAATGACATAGACTTTTCAAATGCAGTTATTTCTTTTCACCAAGCAGAAGAACAATCAACCCTGTAATAATCGGTGAAATGATTAATGACAGAATTAACCAACCTGCATAGCTTCTTCCTCTTTTCTTTGCTAAAGAAGCTACAACGAAAGCCAAAATGAGCCACAGAATAGCAATAAAAATACCCATAAAATCTCCTTTGAGAAACACTTCTTTTTAAGTGTAAATGAAATTTTTTAAGCCTAAATTTTCATTTTAGGCTGTATTATTTATTATAATATGCTATTTATAGCTATCTGTAAACGAAAATATCATTTTAAATCCTACAAATAAAAAGTTGAATGCAAAATACTTTTAGCATGGACATTTCTTTACAGGACATATTTGTTAATAATTTAAAGTTTTATAGAAAAAGGCAGAATTTAACACAAGAAGCTTTATCTGAACGACTTGGGAAAGGTTTAAGCTATATAAATAAGATAGAATCAAAATCTAGTTTCCCAACGATTCAAGTCATAGAAGAAATTTCAAATTTGCTAGAAATAAAACCATATCTCTTATTTTGTGACACTGAAACACTTAAAAATGTTGCATTAACTAAGCAAGAGGATTTTATAGAAAAACTATCGATTTCTTTATCAAAACATTTTTCAGATGATTTAAGGGATATTATTAAGACCGAGTTTTTGTAAATTCATGATATTGGACAATCAATTATTCAACGTTTTTCGCACTTAAGTACCAACCATAAAACTCTCAAATTTTTAGCCTTGCGCGACAGTTCAATTCGTGTTACGTTTTTCTTATATGAAAATCATAATTGTTGGAGCGGGCTTTACAGGCGTTCAGCTTGCAAAGCGGCTTGTTTCAGAAAAGAATGATGTTGTG
>JAILIF010000007.1 GCA_024695405.1 Bacilli bacterium | reverse complement strand
GTACTTGTTAAATGTTTTTTGCTTCCTTTTTCATGTTTTTCCATATTCTCTCCTTTCTTAGGAAGCATCAAAATAATTATACCGAAATAGTAATTACAACTTATTTTTCTAGGCAGTTGCATTTAATTATTCAATTAACTTATTTAAAAGGTGATTTAACAAATTCGCTTTTTTATTATAGAATAAATTTAATAAGAATCTTTAAGGGGGATTTAACTATTAGAGAGTCAAGGATTTTTTTCAAGGCATAACGAAAATAGTTCGAAATCGAACTTGTTTATGCCTTTTGGTTTAATTAGTAATATAAATTTGGGTTATAGTCGATGTGTTCAGTCTCTAACTTAAAAATAATTCTTACTAATTTTCTTGCGACATGTGAGATTGCTACTTGGTGCGATTTTCCTTCTTCTTTTTTCTTAAGGTAGTAGGAATAGAAAGCTGGATTTCTTATCAAAATTGATTCCGCACAATTCATAAGCACTCTTCGTAAAACAACTGAACCTTTCTTATTCATTCTTCCCTTAAATTCTTGCGTACCAGATTGATAAAGTCTTGGTTCTAGTCCTGCAAACGCAAGTAATTTATTTGGATTTACAAAGCGAGTTATATCTTCAATTTCAGCTATTATCGTAGCTGCCGAAACCATACCAATCCCTTCAATAGATTGGATATGAGTGTTGATCTTTGACATATGTAGATAGATTTTATCTTCTACAGAATCAATCTCTTCTTGAATAGTGTCATAAAGACTTAAGAGAGATTTGATTTCAAATAAATCGGTTTCATAAGAAAAACCAACAGTATTCTTTGCTAGATTCTTGAGCTTCTCGAATTTAGCAGGAGTGAAACGACCGTGGGATTCTTTCTTAAAATTCTGATACGACTGGACGTTTAAGTTAATTATTTTGTCTGGAGTTCCATAATTACGAAGAATGTACATTGCCGTTTTGCTCTTTAAATTATCGTTCATGAATTTTTTAAATTCAGGAAACGTTCTATCTAAGAAATTGGTTATTCTTATTAAATATTTTGTTCTTTCAGTAATAAGGTCAAAGTGTCTTTTACATAAAGAACGTAATGCGAGAGTGTGATAAGATATCTTAGGGTAGGGTTTGAACTCTATTGATGATAGATAACTAGCTATCAATCTCGCATCGGTCTTATCGGTCTTTACGCCTCTGAGTGTTTGTGAATTCTTAAACTTATGGACTAGTAATGCATTAAGTTCCATGAATTCAATTTCAGACCTTTCCAGGTAGACCTTAAAATTATCCTGGTAATGTCCCGTTGCTTCGAATCCTATCCTTTTAATTTGCTTAGGATCTAGTGAACGATACATTTCCATAAACTGGTCGAAACCAGTTCTTGAGTTATCAAAAGAAAACACATTTCTAATGATGACTGCTGCATCATCGATGACGATGCAATCATGCTTATATTTGGAGATATCGATTCCAATATAAAGCATAAAAATCACCTCCTTAGTGAGTTGGCTGTACGACGAACTTTTTACTCTCGTATAATCGCTTGTGATAAAACGTCTAGCGTTACTTAACTTATTAACGATGGTAGTAAAAAGCCGTGTCCTGAAAATCCCCCGAGCCATCAAGTGGCAAATTATGGATACAAGTACACAGCATGTAAAAATTATAGCCTAGAAAGGAGCAGTTATTCAGTCATCAAACTAGGCTTAACTGAATAATACGAAACTAGGCTTAACTGAATAATACGAAACTTATGGGGCTATCAAGATGTCCTAAGTGTGATGCGATTATATACGATGATGATGATGAATGTAAGTACTGTGGTTACGTGTTAAAACCTAAAGTAGTTACAGTTACGGATAAAGATAGTTTTTCTGTGGATGGAGACAATGCTTTAACCACATCTAGAAATCCATCAGAAAGCACGGAAATTAATCTTGCAGAGAATCGTGTATCTATAGCTGAGAAAAAAGATGTTCCTCTTACTACTTCTAACAAAAGAGTCAAAACTCTACGACATAGATATCTTTTCATATTGATTTTTAGTTTGCTTTTTATTGGAATAGGTATTCTATTTTTAATACTTGGTATTAACGAAATGAAAACCGTAGGTAAATCCGAAGCGATGATGCCTGTAGCGGTTGGCTTTCTCATTATTTTTATATCTATATTTGTTTATAGTTTAGTTAGATTTATACAATCATTTGCTGCGCCTGTTGAACTTGTTAAATTTGATGAAGAAGCCAAAGATAAACAATCTGAAATAGTAGGAGAAGTAGCTGCTGAGGTTATTACGGGAATTATAGATAGTTTGTTGTAATATCTTTAGACTATTTTATCTATGAGCATAGTAGTATAAAATTGTTAAGAGGTATTTATGGCGGACATTATTATTGTTGAAGATAACGTAGAAATAGGAAATCTCCTATGTGATTTTTTACGTAAAGAAAAATATTCTGTATGTTTAGCTACAAGTGGAGAGAAAGCTTTAGAACTATTTGAAAAATATGGCGCTAAAGTATTTGTCTTAGATATTATGCTTCCTGGAATTGATGGATTAGCAGTTTGTTCTAAAGTAAGAGAAACATCTAATGCATATATAATTATCGCTAGTGCTAAATCAGAAAAAGAAGATAAGTTAACTGGTCTAAATTTAGGCGCGGATGATTATATAGAAAAGCCATATGATATTGATATCTTACTTGCAAAGATTAAAGGCGTATTTAAAAGAAAGTACGCTATCGAAGAGATTCATGAAGGTAACTTAGTTTTAAATACAGTAAACAATATTTTAACTGTAGATGGCAAACCAGTTACAGTCACTGACAAAGAATTTGAATTATTAAAGTTATTAATTGAAAACAAAAATACAACATTAAAGAAAGAATATTTATTTAACACTATATGGGGTAGTGATAGTGAATCAGAACTTCAAACACTCACTGTTCATATCAAATGGTTAAGAGAAAAGATTGAAGAAGATCCTAAAAACCCTAAACATATAATTACTGTTTGGGGAAGTGGTTATAGATATGAGTAAGTTTAGACGTAACTCAATTATCATCATTGCTTTAGAACTTATTTCAATAGCGGTTTTCAACGTGATTGTTTTCACATCTATGAACAATCAAAGCGATAGAGAATATCGTGTTGATATTAAACGTGTTGAACATGCTTTACAAGCAGGTGAAACTATTAATGTCGATGATTATCAATACATTACAAATGTAGTTGAGTATAAAGAAGGTTATAGCACTAATAGTGATTACGCTGTAGTTAATGCTAATGGTAAACAATACTCTATTGAATACACTAATGAGTCGAAGAGTTTAGCGCCTGTATTTATGAATGTTGGTATGGGAGTTACTTTGCTTTTAACTGCAGGTGTTCTTATCTACATTGATAATAAAGTTCTTAAACCTTTTAATAAGATTAGTAATTATTCTACTGAATTAGCTAAAGGTAATTTAACTAATCCGATGAAAGAAGAAAAGAGCAAACACTTTGGACAATTTGTTTGGGGTATGGACATGCTTAGAGAAACCTTAGAAGAAAATAAAAAGCATGAACTTAAACTTCAAAAAGATAAGAAAACTCTTATTCTTTCTATTTCTCATGATATTAAGACTCCTTTATCTGCGATTAAGTTATATACGAAAGCACTTAAAGAAGATATTTATGATACTCCTGAAAAGAAAGCGGAAGCACTTAACGGAATTGAAAAGAATGTTGGAGAAATTGAACATCATGTTTCAGAAATTGTTACTGCTTCAAAAGAAGATTTCTTAAATCTCACTGTTAAACAAGGTGAAACGTACTTAGCAAATATCTTGGGTAAAATTGAAATCTTATATAAAGAAAAATTCTCAACTTTACATACCAAGTTTTCAATTGGTCCTTTTGAGAATGTATTAGTTAAAGGTGATGAAGATAGATTAGAAGAAGTTATTCAAAATATCTTAGAGAATGCGATTAAATATGGCGATGGCCGCTATGTAAGAATCGAAATTGGCGAAGAAGAAAACTATAAACTCATCGCGATAACTAATTCAGGCTGTTCTATCAAAGAAGATGAATTGCCTCATTTATTTGATTCTTTCTATAGAGGTAGCAATGTCTCAAATAAAGAAGGTAGTGGCTTAGGTTTATATATCGCAAAAACTCTCATGCATATGATGAATGGAGATATTTTTGCAAAGATAAATGGTGATGAATTCACAGTAGTTACTGTAGTAAAGAAGTGTTAAATAAAAATATTTTTTTCCATTTAAGGATTATTTAATAATTGGCATTTTATAATACATCCGTTCTTAGTTAAAAGGAGGATGTTATTTATTATGTTTCTCAGAATATTAAAGAAAGATATGGCTAGAAAAAAGACAATGAACATCATCATTGTTATATTCGTTATACTTGCATCTATGTTTGTAGCAAGTGGCCTTAATAATGTTATTACAGTAATTAAAGGAACCGACTATTTCTTTGATCAAGCAGGTATTGGAGATTATGTCGCAGTTAGAAAAGATGATGGTGTCTCAACTGAAACATTCGAAGATATTATTCCTAATATTAAAGAGATTAAGTCTTATAGAATTGAACCAACATTATATACAACTAAAGAAACTCTTTATAAGGAAGACAATAGTGAGTTAACTCTTGATAACACTATTATGGTTCAACCATTAGCTGACACTAAATTAGTTTTCTTCGATAAAGATAATAATCCAGTTAAAGATGTTGAAGAAGGTCACGCCTATGTTTCTAGAAAAATGTTTGATGAAAATGATTTCAAAGTTGGCGATAAATTCGTCATGGAAGCTGGAGATGTTAAAAGAACATTTATTGTAGATGGCGGAGTTAAAGATGCATTATTTGGTTCAGACATGATTAGCAATGTGAGAATTCTTATTCATAGAACTGATTATGATGCATATAAGAATTCTACACATAAGAATGCGTTAAAGAGTGGTGAGTTCTGTTATATCGACACTGATGACGTAAATGCAGTTGATAGACAATTAGCAAATTTTCCAGGCATGTTACTTGCTAGAGAAAGGTCGACATTTAAAACTGCATACATCATGAATATGATTGTGGCGTTCATAACATTGATTCTTAGTGTGTGCTTGATTATCGTTTCGTTTGTTGTTTTGAAATTTACTATTACATTAACAATCACCGAAGAATATAGAGAAATCGGTGTGATGAAAGCAATAGGTATTAAAAACGGCAAGATTAGAAGCTTATATTTAACTAAGTATCTAGTTATTGCAGTAATAGGTTCATTAATAGGCTTTGGATTAAGCTTCCCATTTGGTGCATTATTATTGAATTCTGTTTCTAAAGCAATGGTGTTAGGAAATGGTCTTGGAATCTTACCTAATGTACTCGGTGTATTGGCTGTAGTTCTTTCTACTTTAGGATTTGCATACTTATCTACAGGCAAAGTTAAAAAAGCTACTCCAGTTGATGCGATTAGAAATGGTCAAACTGGTGAAAGATTTAAAAAGAAATCTAAACTCAAACTTTCTAAAGGTAGAACAGACTCAACAGTATTCATGGCATGTAATGATGTCTTAAGTAGTCCAAAGAAATATATTACAGTAGCATCTGTATTTGCGTTATGTGCAGCCTTCGTTCTTGTTATGACAAATACAGTAACAACAATGAAGGGGGACGGATTAATTGAATCATTCTCTGCTAGAAGTGATATCTATTTCTCTGATCAAGAAAAGCAAATGTCATTAATGCATGAAGGCGGAGATGAAGAATTAGATGAATACTTAACTAAAGTAGAAACTGATTTAGCTAACTTAGACATGCCATGTCATGCATTCGTAGATGCTCAATATATCTTCCCTATTACATCTAAAGGCCAAGAATATAACATTTCATGTCAACAAGGTAAAAACATTACTACAGATAAATATGCTTATTTAGAAGGCAGTTATCCAAGAAATCCTAATGAAATCGCGATTACTCCAATTATCTCTAAAAAGATTGATGCTCATATTGGAGATACAATCACAATTGATTATGGTACCGGTCCAACGGAATGCACTGTAACAGCGTACTTCCAATCAATGAACCTTGTTGGAGAAGTTGTAAGAATTCATGAAGACGCCCCAACTAGTTTAAAAGATTGCTCTTCTTGGATGGCGTTTCAACTTAACTTCACTGATAATCCTAGCCAAAAAGAAATTGAATCTCGTAAAGATAGAATTAAAGAATATCTAGGAAATGGTAGAGACGTACAACTTGCATGGGAATTCCAAGTAGATTGTCTATCTGTTGTTCCTACAATGGAACTTGTTCAAAAGTTATTATTAGGAATTACATTAGTTGTTGTAGTGCTTGTAGTTGTCTTGATGGAACGTTCATTCATATCTAATGAGAAAAGTGAAATCGCAATACTTAAAGCTATTGGATTTAAGGATAGAAGAATTATCTTCTACCACATGCTTAGATTCGCGATTGTAACAATAGTGGCAACTATAGTAGCGGCAGCAATTTCAATCCCACTTACCCACTTAACAATCGCACCTATCTTCCAAGGCATGGGTATGGCAAAGATGTCATTCAATATTGATCCACTCCAAATCTTCTTACTCTATCCAGCAATTATTCTTGGAGTGTCATTATTAACAGCGTTTGTAACTTCATTAGTTACTAAATCAATTAAGAGTTCAGATACAGCAAGTATTGAATAGTTAGAAAGGAAATATAATTATGACTATTATAGAAGCAAAAAATTTATGTAAAACTTACATTGTCGATAAAAGACAAAATAACGTATTAAAGAATGTATCATTCAAAGTAGAAAAAGGTGAGATGGTTGCGATTATGGGTCCTTCTGGATCTGGTAAATCCACTCTTCTATATTCTGTTTCTGGAATGGATAAAGCTACTTCTGGCGAAGTTATGTTTGATGGAAAAGATATCACTAAACTTAATGGTAACCAATTAGCAGAGCTTAGACTTAATAAGATGGGCTTTATCTTCCAACAAATGTTTATGATGAAAAACTTAACTATCTTAGATAATATCCTTCTTCCAGCAGTAGAAAGTAAGAAAGATATATCTCCTCGTAAAGAGAAAAAAGAAAAAGCAGAAGCTCTTATGAGAAAGTTAGGCATTATTGAAGTCGCAGATAACGATATTAATGAAGTATCTGGTGGACAACTTCAAAGAGCATGTATCGCAAGAAGTATGATGAATAACCCAGATATCTTATTCGCTGATGAACCTACAGGTGCGCTTAATAGACAATCATCTATCGAAGTTATGGATGAATTATGTAAATTAAATAAAGAAGGCACAACCGTTATGATGGTTACTCATGATAGTAAAGTAGCCGCTAGATGTAGTAGAGTTCTTTATATTATTGATGGACAAATCGCAGGAGAATTCAATTCTTCTAAAGATATAACTGATCAAAAAGAAAAAGAAAGAGCACTTAAGAACTGGCTCATGGATATGGGTTGGTAATCGTATAAACTTTCCCGGAAGACAGCATTTATTGCTGTTTTCTTTTTCTTTTATGGATATGGAAGAGAGTGTTGAAGACATCACCGTTGAAACGGAATGTCAGAAGCTTTAATTAATACGATATTAATTATGTGTGAGAAAAAGTCTCAAATTTATTTATATTAACGAAAATATTTTGAAAATTTTGCTTTGCATTGTAATATTAAGGCGTCAAAAGCAATTTTGATTGGATTTTATGGATTGTTGATTAAACGTCGTAACTATCTGAGTTAAGGAAAGGAGAAATTAATTTTATGGCAACAAAATCATTTTATGAACACGTAGTTGTTAGTGATCCTAAAACTGTTTCTATGATGAAAAAAGATTTAGAATCTAAAAAAGTCGATTTTAATAAGAATAATTCCTTTTCTAATGCAGGTGAAAAAGCCTATCAAAATGCTAAGAAATGGAATATTTAGTTGTTTCCTTATTTGCTAAACTCGAGGATATTAATAGCGATAATGTAAGACTTAAAAAGCTTCAAGAAACTTTATCGCTTTTTAAATGTGAGAAAAATAAAGATGAACAAAATTTTATACGAAATAAAGCTATTGATTTTGAATTGCATAACAAAGCTCGAACTTACTTAATCATTTAAAATGAATGTATCGTTGCTTATTTTACAATCGCTTTTAAATCAATCAATTTAGTTGAAATGTCTCAAACGGAAAAAAAGAAAATAACTGGAGGAAATAAACTGGTTAGCCATTATTCTGCCTTTTTAATTGGACATTTAGCAAAAGATGATGGTGTTCACGAAAGAATGATGTCAATTATTTTAAAGGAAGCTTTAGCGATTATATATAATGCGCAAAGGTACGTTGGAGGAAGACTAGTTTATTTAGATTTTAAAGACGAACCTAAACTTATAAAGATGTACCAAGATGAAGACTTTAAATACTTTAAAACCAACTCAAACGAATCATTAAAAAAGTTTTACAAAAAAAATATAATTTGAGTCTAAGGAGGCAACAATTATAGCCGTTTTCTTTTCTTTTGCTTTAAAATATGTTAATAATTCTTTAGAATATTAAAAGATGCGGCTATGGCGGAACTGGCAGACGCGCTAGACTTAGGATCTAGTGGGGTGACCCGTACAGGTTCGATTCCTGCTAGCCGCACCATAATTAATAATTTTTATTACTATATGCGTACTAGTCAAAAGATATATTTACCATTTAAAAGACTAATTGGACTTATTGGTTCCATTATTGGTATTATTTTTTGTTTAGTTTTATTATGGTGGTGGGTTATACCTGTTAACGCAATAGCTACTAAAGGCCATCCATTTTTTGCTAGCAAAAGGATAGGCAAAAATGGTAAATCATTTAATTGTTTAAAATTTAGAAGCATGAAATATAAAACTAATCCAGAGATGACAAGCAGAGATGAACGTGCGTCTGAAGGATTAACTGGATTTGGCAAATTTTTACGTAAAAGTTCTATAGACGAAACTTTGCAATTATTCAATATTTTTATTGGTCAAATGGCTTTTATTGGGCCAAGACCATTAATTTATACCGATGATGATGTGATAACTATCGATTTAAGGAAAGAAAACAAAGCAATTACTATTAAACCCGGCTTGAGTGGATATGCGCAAATTCATAAACGCGGTGAATTAGATCCTAGAGATAAGGCCATGTATGATGGGATATATTATGAACATATTTGTTTATGGTGGGATATTAAAATTTTTGTTTACACTATTTTGAAAATGTTTGGAGCGGTTAAAGGAAGATAATTATAAAATTCGGTAGTGATGATTTTAAAAATATTTATTAAAGCAGTAGGAGAATATTAAATGAAAGAGTTTTATAATTTATCATCTACGAATCCATCATAATTGCAACAGATTTTTTAACTCTAAATTTTAAAGGTTTTTGATAAATATAAGATTTTTATATAACAATTAGCTGATTTATTTAATTTATCATTGAAGAATGTAAGAGTTTTTTAAGAGGTTCATTAAGAAAAGATTAACATGGCAAAGTATAAAGTGAAGATGAAAGAAAGTAACAATAGAAAAAATATTCATGATAGTATGCGCAGTATTGTCACCGCTCATGGGTATCTTTTTTGTTACACATCAGCAATCTTAAACCAACTTTATTTATAATCGGAGTATAAAATGTCTATTACAAGTATTGTTCCCTTTGGATGTTGCTGCGGACCTGCCACATTATTAAAAAGAAATGGCCTAAGAAATAAATCGTGTTTTTTTGATTGGCTTGATGGTAATTTGTTCTCTTACATCGATGTTGTTAATAATAATTTTGAGGATGTGCTAAATGTAACATATTTGGTTCAAATGTTCGATAATCCTTCTATTATTTTAAACAAAAGATATAACTTTTCTTTTGTCCACTTATTTGATAGAAAGAAAACATTTTCTGAGCAAATTTACGCTGTCCAAAGTAAAGTTAGTAAACAAATTAAAAATTTTAAAGAATGTCTAAATGGAGATTCACTGCTTTTATATTATTGTAGAGATAGAAATGAAATGCTTGAAATAATTGAAAGACAGCAAGATATTTTAAAATTTTCCGATTATTATAAGACTTCTTTTGTTTTTGTTTTTAATTATGAACCAAAATCTAGTTTTTGCTTCAAATATTATGTAGTTCCTCAAAACAATACTCATTTTCCTTTTGGTGGCGGTGTCACATCTCCTTTTATTTGTGAAGATTTAGAAAAATATCTTATTTCGATTTTTGATGAGAACATAAGAAAGCAAAATTTAAAGTGGAAAGATCCTGAAAAGAATTTGATTAATAGGATAAAAAGAAAGATTTATTCTTTTAAAAAAGATAAACTTATCATTTCGCAATCATCGGAGGAAGATTAATGTCTAAAAATTTACTTTTCACTTGTTTTGCTTCTCCTGCTGATGGAGAAAGTGAAAATCTAAAACCAAAGGAAAGCTATTATAAGAATGCTTGTGTTTGCTTGATTAGCGCAAAACTGATGAATCCAAACCTCGATGTTATGTTTATCGTTAATCGTTTGGTACCTCAGAAATATAGAGATTTATTAGAAGAGGCCGATATAAAAATTCTTAATATTCCTTTTAATAACTTTGTTTTTCAAAAAAATTACAAATGGAATTTAGCTTTTTTTAAACTTTGTGCTTTTGGAGAGGCTCTAAAACTTGACTACGATAAATTTGTTCTTATTGATGTTGATACATACACTTCAATGAATTTAGATAATGTTCTTTCTGAACTTGATTATTCGATATTACTTTATGATATTAGTCACGGATTGAATACAACGAATTATCAAGAGTTTTTAAAAGAAGTATATGAATTTCAAAATGATCTTCATTATATAACACACTTTGGTGGTGAATTTATAGCAACTAATAAAAGCAACGGATTAGATTTATTTGAAAAGATGGTGTCTATTTATAATCGAATGAAAGAAAGAAATTTTATTACTACTAAAGGAGACGAATTTATATTGTCAATTGCTGCTTCATCTTTTAAAAATGTGATTAAAAATGCAGCTCCTTATATTTGCAGATATTGGACAAGGTCTTTTAGACTTATTAATACGAATTATATGTTTAATAGAGTTTGCATTTACCACGTTCCTTCTGAAAAGAAATATGGTTTAATAAAAATATACAATTACTATTGTAGAAGAAGGTCATTTCCTAGAGACAAAAAAACTTGGAAATATTTACATCTCTCTAAAGATTATTTTCTTTGTAAAATTAAAAGATTATTTGAGTTTAAAAAATGAAAATTGTTGGTTCTTTTGGCGTTATTTATTTGGTGTTGACTGGATTGTTCTATAACAAAGATACAATTGTTGAGAACAAAAATATCGATTCTAGAGTTTTTATTTATTTTAGTGATTTGACAGCAAATCCTGTTGACTTTCAGTTAGATGCGTTTGTTGATACAATCGATGGCGAAGAAAAAAACATTTTAACAACTTATATTACAACAAACGGAATTTCTGATAACGAATTAAAAAACAGACTTTACTATTTTGATGTTGAGAAAAAATATACTGCCGTTTCTTTATCACTTTTTTATAAGGGATATAAATATCTTTCTACGCCATTGTATAAAATTAAAGGAGCTTTTTTTGTTCTTGACTCACAGTCATATAACGTTTCTGAGGAAACAGGATTTAGAAACTTGTCAATTTCATCTAAGGCTTTTGCAGATTATTTTGTTTCTAGAATAGATACAAAAGGTGACACTACAAATTATGTTTACCAAATTTTCGATAGTATTGAGAATAATCTTTTTAAATCATTAACCGATTATAGTGAAGATTATTCAAAACAAATAAAGTGGTTTGATGAGTTTGAGCAAAAGGAAATAACACTCAAAGAAAAATGGGATCTAGTCAAAGAAAAATATAGTAATGTTTCTAAAAACACACACTCTAAAAATGTTCTTTTTAAAACATCAGGTATAATTATTTTGGTTTTAGATGGTTTAGGACTGATTGGATTGGCAATATATGGAAGAATTAGAAAGAAAAGAAAAATTTAAAAAAGCCATCCATTTAGGAAACCTAATTGTTTTTTGGATTTTTTTGATTTTCATTTTTAATGAAAAATGTTTAATAATGCCTTTTCTTGGTGATAATTTTGGATTATCTTTTTATATATCAATTATTGGGCTTCCTCTTTGCTTAATTGATCTTTTTATTATGCGAAAAGCAAACCAAGAGGTTTTAAAAATATCTTTTTGGCTACTAATACTTTTTTTGTGCTTACTTGTCTCATCGTTGGGCATGGCGCTATTTTACTATCCTGATTTCAATGGATATTTTGGAACCAACCCGATTGAACACATTTTATTTCATGGCCTAAAATATTTATATGATATTTTTGCGTTTATTTATTGTGTCTATTCTTTGCCACTGATTTTTAAATGCAAACACGCGAAAACTATTTTTGATTTTTACATTTTGGGATTTTTGATAATTGGTTTTATCCAGTTAATCATCTTAGTATCAAAAAGCAGCGCATTATTGAACATTTATGATAAATTTGATTTCTTAAAAATTTTACAATCAAAAAATATTCTTCAACGGATAATGCTTAATTATAAAGTTCCTAGAATTTCTGGATATGCTAACGAGCCAGGCCATAATGGAATACTGCTTCTTTGCTTAGTGTTTCCTTATTTATTTGGGGAATTGATCGCTGCTCATTTTAAAAAGAAACGGTTTTTTGTTTATAAACTGTTGCTTTTTATCGGTTGTTTTATCTTTGCTGTTTTATCATTTAGTTCAGCCCTGTATATCGCTATGGCTATAGAGGGAGTGTTTTTCATGATTTACATTTTTTCTTCAGAGCAAGTAAATAAAAACATTAAGATAATCTCACTATCTACTATTTTATTTATAATTTTTTCTTTGTTTGTTATTAATCCAGTACGAAATGCTATTTTTTCTTCAATTATAAAAATATTTGATACAAAGGATCATAGTTCAATGTATCATTATTCAACAAGTTATAATGATTTATTGGTTTTCTTCAAACATCCTATATTTGGTGTAGGAGATGGCAATCAAGGATATTTCTATTTTGAAAATATAGTTGGGACTATTTTTGGTAATAGTGTTGAATCACAAAATAGTTTAGTTGGGAAAAACGGATTGCTAGATGGCGGTTGCTTTGTATTTTCATCATTATCGGGCTTTGGCATTGTTGGGACAATAGCAATAATTTGTTTTTTTGTTTATTTCATAAGAGTATTTTCATACAAACCATTGAATAAAGATGTTAAGCATTTCTTATATAACACTTCTCTGATTTTGCTGATTTTTTTCCTTATGTTTAGATCTGGCATACATAGAAATTATGGTGCTTTCGTTACCATTGCTTTTTGCCGAGTAATAGGAGGCAATGAATCAAAATATTTATTTTACCCAAACAAACGAGCTTCGGAGTTTGTTGTTATAAATATTTAAAATAAGTTATTATTTTTAATATGGCAAAAGATTTAAGTTTTAGAAATTCAAAGAAACAAATGGTTGTTAATGTTATTAGCAATCTATTGGTTTTTGTTATTAATGCTGGAATTTCGATGCTTTTAACACCTTTTTTAATTTCCAATATTGGAAAGGAAGCATATAGTTTTTATCCAATTTCAAATACAATTGTTCATTACATTACTATTATTGCCACATCTCTTAATACGGTTGGTTGTCGTTATATTTCTATCTCCATTTTTCAAAAGAAAAACGAAGAAGCAAATAGATATTATTCTTCAATGATTATATCTGACTTTATTTTAAGCTTAGTACTCTTAATTCCGAGTTTTATTTTTGTTTTATTTATTAATAAATTTTTAGATGTTCCAGTCAATATTGTTGAAACTGTGCGTTTTTTGTTTGCGCTGGTTTTGTCATCGGCAATTATAACAATTCTAACTTCTGCGTTTGGAGTTGCAACAATGGCAAAAAACAGGATGGATTTGAGGTCATATAGAGAATTATTTATAAGCATTTTAAGAGTTTCACTTTTGTTTGCGTTTTATAAATTGTTTTCTCCTTCGCTTATATTTATTGGTGTTGCCGCTGTCGCTTGTTCTTTGACTATGGCCGGTATTCAATTTGCTTACACTAGGTACTTAACGCCTAATCTGCGCTTTTCTTTTCATAATTGTTCATCAACACACATTAAAGAAATTTGTATTGCTAGTATTTGGGTTACTATTAATTCTTTAGGAACGCTCATGTTATCAGGAACAACTATAGTAATCGCAAATGTTTTTTATGGTCCTTCCAGTTCAGGAACTCTATCCATATGTTTGACGGTTCCAAATCTTTTAACTAGTGTTATTTCTTTACTAGTAAGCGTTTTTTATCCAATTTTGGCTCATAGTTTTGTCACAAACTCAAAAGAGGAATTTGCTAGTAAGATTCAAAATGTTCAAAAATTAATTGGAGCTCTAGGCTGCGCGATTACGACAGTTTTTTGCGTTTTTTCAATTCATTTTTTTAAACTTTGGACTCCTAAAGAAAATTCTGGTGAATTAGCGATGTATACTTACATACTTTTTTCTCAATATTTAGCTGTTTCTTGCTTTTGGGTTTTAACGAATGTTTTTATTATTTGCAATAAAAATAAAATAGCCGCAATAGCAACTATCATTGCTGGTGCACTGAATATAGTGGTGCAAATTTGTTTTTCTTTCTTCGATGCGCCGCTTTTTTTCCTACCTCTAACAAGCTCTCTCTTATGCATCTTGCTGTGCTCTGTTTTTATGCCTATTTACGCTTCTAAAGTTGTTGATACTAAATGTTTTCCGTTTATAAAACCATTTATAATATGCTTTTTGGTTTCTTTATTTGTTGGAACAGGCGGATATTTTATTTCCTTCTTTTCTACTATAAATAGTTGGCTCATGTTTATTTTGATTGCTATTGGTTATGGTATTTTAGTTCTGCCTATTTATTTCTTTTTAATTATTGGTTTAGACAATCTTAAAAAAATAGTTAGCGAAATTAGAAAAAATAAGAAAGGTGATAAAATACAGTTATGAAAAAAAGAGTGCTTTTTATTTTACAACAGTACAAACCGTTTTCTTCTCCAACCTGTATTTGCTTTGAAAATGTTATTGATGAAATGATGAAAAATCACGAAGCTTTTGTATTGACTAATGACTATGCATTTAAAAATAGCAAAGACAGTGATAATGTTTTTCGTGTAAGACCATTTTTGTCGACAAGATTAGAAAATTCTAAGAAAAAAAATAGATTTATTTGCAATGCAATTTTTATATTAGAATCTGTTTTTCGTTTGCTACTCTTTTTTTCTTACCCAAGGCAGCATAAATTGTATTTAAGAAGGTTTGAGAAAACTGCGGACAAAATTTGTAAAGAATATAACATTGATATCGTAATACCTGTATGTTTTTCCGTTGACAATCTTTATGCCGGATTATACGCTAAAAAAATGAATGAAAAAGTTTGTTTGTGCCCATATATAATTGATGGCTTTTCTTCTGGAAAAATTGAAAAGTTTTTTCCAAAAAAATATGGTCTAAATAAACGTTTAAAATTCGAAAAAGAATTATTTAATAAATCTGAACATATTTTTGCGATGAAAACAATGAGAGCCCATTATGAATCATTTTTTAAAGAATTCCAGAGTAATTTCCATTTTATAGATCCACCATTTTATAAAACGAGGAATCTATCTAATTTTAAATCCTCCTTTTCTAATTTATTTGAAAAAGATGAAATTACATTTGTCTATACAGGATATTTATATCTTCCGGATAGAGACCCTCTTGTTCTTAAAAATGTTTTTGAATGTATCGCTAATAAAGTTATGAAGAAGATGCATCTTA
>JAILIF010000103.1 GCA_024695405.1 Bacilli bacterium | reverse complement strand
ATAGAAACACTCTTTTCAAAATGTCTTAATTTTTTGAAAGGAGTTTTTTATGATTGAAATTAAGAATTTAGAGAAGAAATTTAAGAACGAACTTGTTATTAAATATAAAGATTATAAGTTCGAAGATAATAAAAAATATATTTTGTTAGGCGCTTCCGGTTGTGGTAAATCCACTCTTTTAAATATGATTAGCGGAATTATCTCCCCTACTAGAGGCCAAGTATTCATTGATGGAAAAGAAGTCACCAGTGAATCTCAACACGCCAAAGATATATTCAGAATTAAAAATATTGGTTATATTTACCAAGATTTTAAATTAATCGAAGATATGTCAATTATGGATAATATCAATGTCTTAAGAATTGAAGGAGTTGACACTAGTGGAGCTACTGAACTTCTTAAGAAATTAGGCATGTACAATAAGAGAAATAAAAAGATTAAGGAATTATCAGGTGGTGAGAAGCAAAGAGTTGCTATTGTAAGAGCGCTTGTTAAAAACCCAGATATTATCTTGGCAGATGAACCAACTGGTAACTTAAACTTCTCAATTGGCGAAACTGTTATTAAAGAATTAACAGAAGTATCAAAAGCAAAAACTTTAATCGTTGTTAGCCACGACGAAAGATTAACTAAATATTTTGATGTAATCATTAATATGAACGATATGACTTCATCTTATGAAGAGGAGGCAAAATAGTATGTTTAAGTTTGCTATTAAAAACCTCTTAATTAAAAAGATACAAACAATTTTAATTGTTTTGTCAATTATGGCTTCTAGTGCTGTTGCTATTTTGTCTTATAACGTATCAAATCAAATTAGTGATGGATTAACTAGTAATGCTCAATACTATTCATTAATTGTAGGTCCTAGCGGTAGTTCTACTCAACTCGCTATGAATACGATGTATTTTACTGATGATCCATTAGGAACTATTCCATTTGAAGTTAAAACTGATTTAGAAAAAGATTCTAGAGTTAACTTAGCTATTCCATTTGCTATGGCTGATCAATATAACGGCTATAGGATGGTTGGGACTACTCCTGAATACTTAGATGGTAAAGGACTTAAAGACGGCAAGATGTTTGAAAAAACTGGTGTATTTGAAGTTGTTGTTGGTTATACAGTTGCTAAAACTTGTGATCTTAAGATTGGTGATTCAATTTACACTAGCCATTCAGAAGGTGAAGAACACCACACTCCATTCACTGTTACAGGTATTTTAGATAGAACTTATTCTTCTTTTGATAATATTTGTTTCACCCAACTTAAATCTATTTGGGAAATTCATGAACACGAGCATGAAGAAGGCGAAGAACATGATCATGAGCATGAAGAACACGAACACGAAGATATGAACGAAATGGTATGCGCAATTCTTGTAAAAACTAAAACACCTTCTGCAGCAATGCAACTTAAAGATGAATATACAAAAATTGCTACTTATAACGTTGAAGGAGAAGCTAAACAATTCTCAATTCAAGCAATTGAACCAATGTCTGTAATGAGAAACGTTTTGGAGGATACAGACCAAAACCAATACATTATTTATGCTTTAACTGTTGTTATTGTTTTAATGAATGTTTTAGTTATTTCTGTTGTTACATTGCTCAATATGAAAGCTAGTGAAAAAGAAATTAAATTAATGCGTTTAATTGGTATTAGTATGGGTAAGATTAATCTTATTTATCTAATTCAAAACGCAATAATTGGTTTATTCTCAGTTATCTTAGCATTTGGCTTATCTAGAATTGGCCTTCTCGCAATGGGTAGTTATGCATTAGGAAAAGGTGTTGTATTAAATAATTCAGTCATATACTTTACTGAAATTATTTTGTTGGTAGGTGTATTTGTTATCAACATATTACCAACACTTATTTGGACATTGGTCCAATCTAAAAAGGACGGGTTAGAATAATATGAAAAAGAAAGGCTTATTATTTTTTATAGGTTGCTTATTATCACTTTGTGCTTGCGAAATTAGAGGCGTTCCTACTATTAAAAATAATTATAATAATAACAATGATGTTATAGATAATTCTAATGAAGGTAACAAGGAAGAAGGCTCTAATAACAATAATGAAGATATAGGCGAAGCAACTGATGATTTTGGCTCAAACGCTGTTAAATTATCTTTTAAAAGTGCGGCTAGTTTTGATTATTTAAAAACATTAAATAACAAACAAGTAACTATTAATGGCTATATGGCCACATCGAGTCCAGTAGATGGTTCATTTATATTCTTAATGAATATGCCATACCAAAATTGTCCATTCTGTAAGCCAAATACTTCTCAACTATCTAATACTCTAGAAGCATATCCAGAAAAAAACGAAAAATTCTCATACACTTCTAGCGCTATTAAAATAGTTGGAACTCTTATTGTTGCAGAAGACACTAGTAAGCCTTTCACCGATCCATTTGGATATGAATTTGTTTTCAAAATTATTAACGCTGAATATAAGATTCTAAAAGAATCTGACTTATCAGAAGAGTTAGCCTTATGGCAAAAATTTGCTAATACTACTTTAATTACAGACTTATATCAAATGTTTGATTACATTGACTTTGTATGTAAATGGCCAACATATTTTGTTAATTCTTACACAAACGCTGATGGAGAAACTGTTCCAGGATTCTATTTATATCCAGGTGACGCTATTAACTTTATTAAGAAAGATGGCGGTCAATACAATTACGGATATAAAGACGGATATTTTGATAAATTCATTAATAGAATAAATAAAATATCTACTACCGGTTTTGAAAAGTTAATCACTATCATTAATAAAGCAAAAGAACTAGCAGCTTATGCTCTTAGCGAACTTGACGAAGAACATTATACAAGTGAAAAAAAATATGTTGAAAAATTCGGAACCGAAGATTATGTCTTCACACTTAATGACACTACATTATCAACTAAAGCAGATGATGTTTATTACGAATTTGCTGACTGGTTATCAAGCTTTGAAATGTAATCAAAAATAACGCGAACCTTAAGGCTCGCGTTTTTCTTATAATAAATCTTCGCTAGATGAATCAATTATCTTTACTTCTATATTTCCTAATGCTTCATTAATTAATGATTCGTAATCAAATTTTTTCTCATATTCAACTACTTCTTCTAATTTAGGCTGAGTCTTAGGATTTTTAGGAGTGAATATAGTGCAGCAATCTTCATAAGGTCTAATTGAAATATCGTATGTATCAATCTTCTTACTTATTTTTATAATATCTAATTTATCGCTACATGCAAGAGGACGAATAACAGGCATATTAGTGACTTCATTAATTACATTAATAGATTGTAATGTTTGACTTGCGACTTGCCCTAATGATTCTCCGGAAGAGATAATTGGACAATGCCTACGTTTAGCTAGTCTAGCTGCTAAACGGTACATCATCCTTCTCATAATAGTAATGCAATAACATTCAGGAGCGTTATCATAGATTGCTTCTTGAATCTTAGTAAATGGAATGATGTGAAGTCTAATTCTTGGTTGATATCTATTTAATTTCTTTAATAAGTCTTCAAGTTTATAGATGACCGCCATTTGAGTATATGGAGGAGAAGCATAATGAATGCATTCAATCTGAATGCCTCTTTTAATCATTAAATAAGCCGCTACTGGAGAATCGATTCCGCCAGAAAGAAGATGCATTGTCTTACCACCTACTCCTAAAGGATATCCTCCAGCACCTTCTACAGTGCTAGCAAAGATATAGGCTGCTTCTGTTCTAATCTCAATTCCTAATTCAATTTCTGGATTATGAACATCTACTTTAATATCTGGAACATTTTTGAATAAATGTGTAGCAACCAATCTATTGATTTGATCAGAAATAAGTGGATATGCTTTGTCACTTCTTTTAGTGACAATTTTAAATGTTTTGCCAGTTTCTAACTTAAATAATTCAAGAGCATGCTCTTTGATTACTTCAATATCTTTTTCACATTTATGAACTAAAGATAAGGCATGGATACCACTTATTTCAGTGAGTCTATCCATGACTGGCTTATAGTCAGTTCCATTTAGTTCAATATAGATATGGTCATATCTAACATCAAAAACTAAATCACTATATTCTTTAAGAGCGTTTTTTATATTAATTGCTAAAGCATTAATGAAATCTTTTTTATTTTTTCCTTTAGTGGATAATTCTCCAAATCTAACCATTATATGATCGTAGGTAATCATTGTTTTAATCCTCCGATTATTTCTTTAAATTCTTTTATAAATATTTTAACTTCTTCTACTGTGTTCAAAGTGTCTAAACTAACCCTAATAGTGTTATGAGCAAGAACATCATCATGTTTAAGTGCTTTCACTACATAAGAAACAGGTTCTCCTTTAGAATGGCATGCTGAGATTGATGAAACAAATATATTTCTATTACTAAGTGCTTCAACCACTACACTAGCCTTATGTTTTTTTAAAGAGAAATTAACAACAAATGGATTTTCTTTTGTATTCGAATTAATAACAAGTAAGTCATCCATTTTTGTTAATTCATCTAATAATTTATCTGAAACCACTTTAACTAAGTTAAATGAAGTCTTTTGATTCTTAATAGCTTTAGAAATCGCGAGTGCAAGAGTCGAAATAAGCGGAAGGGAATAAGTACCACTTCTAATATTATTTTCTTGTCCACCGCCGTTAATTATGGCTTCTATGGTTATTCCTTTTCTTTTTATTAAGCAACCTGAGCCAACTAAGCCATGTATCTTATGACCAGTGATAGTAATCATATCAACATCTTTATAATTAATGTCTATTTTTCCTAATGCTTGAACAGCGTCTACGTGGAAAGCAATTTTTGGAAATTGTTTTAAATATTTTGCAATATCTTCAATATTATTAACACTGCCTATTTCATTATTAACAGCCATGATTGAGACTAAAAAAGTATCATCTTCTATTAATGATTCAAGTTCTTCGAGACTTACTTTTCCTTCAGCATTTATATGCAAATAGGAAACTCTATATCCGAAATCTCTTTCAAGTTCTCTTACTGTTTCTAAAATTGAAGGGTGTTCTACTTCGCTTACAATAATATGCTTTCCTCTTGTTTTATGAGCAAGAGCAAATCCTTTAATAGCTAAATTATTAGCTTCGGTAGCACCACTAGTAAAAATAACTTCGTGGTTATTTAAACAAAGAGAAGACAATATTAAATCTCTTGATTTTTCTATAATTCTAGAAGACTCTTGGCCATATTTATGAATACTACTAGGATTACCTGGGTAGGTTTTAACTGCCTTATTAAAAGATTCTAGAATCGACTCATCAATAAATGTAGTCGAAGCATTATCGAAATATATGTTCTTAGAAGACATTATTTTTTGTCCTCAACGTGACTATTTTGATAAATTTCATTAGCGTATTTGTATACTTTTGCAAATTCACCATTATAGAAATCATCTTCTAACACTAATAACTTATTATGAACATCACTTTGATGAATTCTATCTTGGTTATTATAAACAATCGCGGATTCAGCTAATTTCATATCAGATAATTGTTTTTCAACATCTTCAAATAAGTTCTTAGTTATGTTTTTAAGTTCTTCAACTTTTTCATTAACAAATTTAACATCGATTGGTTGAGTTTTAACTGCGCCATCAATTGCGTTTAATAGTCCATAACATCTTTCAATAGGATCTAAATATTTACCCGTAATATTAGGCATATTCATATCTCTAATGACACTTTCAACTTTCTTTAGTTTGTAATAATAATTGAAGACTAAGTCATAAGCATCTTCAGAATTGCCTTTAATGCTTTCAACATATGCTTTAAAGTCATCTACACCACGTTTAGCAACTTCATAGTCGTTAATTAATTGCTCGAGTTTGTTCTTTAAAATACTGTAAGGTTGCTTAGTAGCGCTATGGATGTAATTATCTAAAGCACGTTTAGCAACACCTAATTCATTAATGTTTTGTTTTAAAACATCTAAGTTGGTCTTTTGAGTTGGGCTAACAACATAGACAGAATTAATTTCTGGTAATTTAGCGACAATCTTTAAAAAATCTTTTTCTAAGATAAGAACACTTTCATAAGCATTATTGATATTTTGTTCAAAGTACTTCTTATCTGTAATTTCTTCTTCTAGTTGTTTATGTAGGTCATCAATCTCATTAGAAACAGAATCTAGTTTTGCTTGAGCACCACTAAGTTTTAATTCACTTAATTGATCTTTAACGCCTTTAATTTCACTCTGCCATGCTTCAATTCTTTTCTTATATGCTAAATGGAATAAAGGGATTCCTGTTTTTTCTACATCGATAAAATCAGTAGATAAAAGCATAATCTTTTCTGGAATGATTTTTTCGATTTGTTGGCATAAGTTAGGAAGTTCACTAATTGCACGACCTAAAGCAGTAATAACTTGAGCAATCTTAGGAAGCAATTCTTTTGCTTCTGAATAATCAGCACATTCTAATAAGTGTTCAAATTTATCAAATTGAACATCAATTTTAGAGAATACTTTGTTAAAGATACCCGCAATCATCTCTAACTCTTTGGTGTTATTAGAAAATCTTTGCTTGATATTTCTATAGTCTTCCTTAATTCTTACTGCTTCACTTCTTAAATCTTCTTCAGGTTTTAAAATTTCATAAAGGTCTTTATCAAATAATAGAAGTTTGTCTTCAAAAGAAGTAATTACTTTTTTTGCTTCTGTGTGAAGAATTTTGAAACTCTTATAGTCTTTTCTTGCAAGAGCAGTTCTTAATCTATTAATAGCTAAATCAGCAGGTTTAGAATAATCTTCTAAAATAACTTTAAAGTCATTTTGATGTTCATCATAGATGTCTCCATAAAGAAGATTACTTCTAGAAATAACTTCTAGTCTACGAACTCCTGAAGCATCTTGACCTGTTAGTAAGCCTTTTAAATAATTAACTTTCTTATCTAAATCTTTAAGTTGCCTTTTACATTTTGTTCTTTTAAAACCGAATTTAAAAAGGATGAATAAAACAAATCCAACTAAAATAACTGAGCCAATAGAAATAAAAAGAATGACTACAAACTCTTCAAGAAGCATATCTTCTGCTATGAGAAGTAATGATGATAATAAACTTTTTAATAACATACGTTTCACCTGAAATATTTTATATTTCTATTTTAAAGGTATTTAAGAATATATCAATCACTTTTCTTATCATAATGAGAAAAGAAAAAGCTATATAAAGTGAAGATAATTTCCTATTGACTTAAGCAATAAAAACATATATATTTTTTACTGCATGTAATGCAGCATGTGGATACACTCCGTCTAATGTTTGATCAAATTACAAAGTAACCAAAGCTATGCGGTGAAATCAATTCAAACATCCGGGAGCAGGAATTCACACCTATTCATTATTGTGCAAATAAGGAAAAGGAGGATAGATAATGAGATACACAGGATCAGATTGGAAAAGATCTCGTCGTTTAGGTTTTTCTACTTTAGGTACTCAAAAAGAGTTAGCTAAACGTCCATATGGCCCAGGTCAACATGGCGCAAACCGTAAAAAGAAAATGTCTGAATACGGTAAACAATTAACAGAAAAACAAAAACTCAGACAAATGTATGGAGTTAACGAAAGACAATTCCGTAGATTATTCATGATTGCCTTATCTAGTAAAGAAGTTACAGGCGTTGCCTTTATGAAATTATTAGAATCTCGTTTAGACAATCTTGTCTACCGTATGGGCTTCGCAAGAACTCGTAGAGGCGCAAGACAATTAGTCAACCATGGCCACATTATGGTCAACGGTGCTAAAGTCGACATCCCAAGCTACCTTTGTAACGTTGGAGATGAAATCTCAGTTAAAGAAGCTAGCCAAGGATTAAAAGTAATCAAAGAATCTCTCGAAGGCCAAGTTACTAAATTTGGTTGGGTCGAAGTTGATGCTACTAAATTTGCTGGTAAATATGTTCGTGAAGTTGAACGTAATGAATTACCACAAGACATTGTTGAATCACAAATCGTTGAATTCTATAACCGTAAGCTCTAATACTTACAATCAAAGCAAACAAAAAACCAGAATCATTCAATTGGTTCTGGTTTTTTAATATTTCTTAAGTTCTTCGTAATTTTCAGGAAGTCCAATATAAGACAAGAATTCCTTTTTAGAAACAACTCGCGCAATTTTTTTATGGCATTTTTTTATAGTTGATGTAATGTCTTGAATAAATTCATTGTACATTGTCCTATTAACAAAATACTTAACGGAAATAAGAAGTGCAAGAATATCGCTTCTCCCTTTGCTGTTTTCTTTTATTCCTAGTTTTGCCAATTCATCTGTTTCTGCAATAGTAATTCTTTCATGAACATAACCTATCAACTTATCATCATGAGCACACATATTCCTTATATCAGCAAATAAAGAAATCATTGCTTTAGCTCTTTTAACAGGTTTTTTGTCAATCTTCTTTTCTAATAAATTTTGTATAATTTCAAATTGATCTGAAGGTTTTAAAATTGTAAAGTAATCTCTGACTGCCCCCATTGTTAAGCACTTACTGAGAACCCAAAACGGAACAAAACCATAAGTTTCTTTGTAATGTCTAACGGCACTATTTTTGCTTCCGTATTTATTTTTTTGATCAATTATTTTTTGCAAGTTTTCATCCAAATAACGATTTGTTAAATCATAATTTGTCTTTTTTAAATAATCTGTTTCTTTAATTCCATATTCTTTAGAGATTTTATTACTAATTGCAGTTTTAATCTTTTGCTCTATGAATAATAAATGTTTAAGGATAATTGTTTTAAAACTTTTATCAAACGAATAAACATTAAATAAATCTTCGAAATCAACATTATCAAGAAATGCCCTTTCATTATTTTTATAAAAAAGTTTCTTATATGCTGTTACACAATAATAATTGTTTTCGATTAGTAATCTTTTTGCTCTTTGTCTTTGCGAAAAAACAAGGCCTTTACCTTCCAAAATATTGATAAGTTCCTCAACAGTTTTATATTCTTTCATTTTGTCTAATAAAAAAAGTCAGGGAGTAGAACATATGTCCGTCGTCCTCTGGACTTGTTAATATATTATACTTAAATTAAGGCTTTTTCAACAATATTTTTTTATTTTAAAAAAAATGGGAAAAAGTCTCACATCAATTTTAATAAATTGGATAATTAACTTTTTTTAATCTAGGATTTGGATAATTTGCTCTTCCTTCTTTTGCTTGAGGTTTACCATCTCTCATAACTAAGTCACCTGTAAATCCACAAGTTGTATTGTTAACAAAATATGTTCCAACGCCATACATACTGACTGGGACTTTTTCTTTTACCCATTCTTCAATTTTTTCTGCTGAGAAGCTTGAAGAAACAGTAATCTTAACATAGTGAAAGCCTTCATCATCTAAAGCTTTTCTAAGAGCAAATACAAGCTCTTTACAAACACCATGAGGATCAAATCCACTAGTATCTTTATCATCAAAATAATGGTCAACTAATGCTTTTGATGTATCAATACGAACACCATTAAGTTTTTCACCTAAGTGTCTTGCTAAGATTAAAGAATCTCTAACAACGTTGTTATGGTAATCAATAAGTGCGGTTACTTTTTCATTAGGGAATGATTTTAAATAAATATCAGATGCTTTACAAACATCACCATCACAGATTTGAATTAAAGCGTGTGGCATAGTTCCCATACCTTTTCCGCCCCACCATAATCCTTGTGCGTCAGTAGAAACTCTATCAATACCAGCAACATATGTTGCATATCCATCACCTACTTGAGTTAAGTAATCATCTTGTCTATCGGCCATTGAAAACACTGGATAATCACCGATTACTTTTTTAACCTTCATTACATTAGTGGCAACACTTGTTCTTCTAGCTAAAATGCCGTCGATAACTGATTCTAAGAATCCGAAGTGCTCATATTTACCAGTAATCTTTAAGACAGGCTCGTTAGCTTGGATAATATCTCCATCATTAAGAGCTTCAATCACTAAATTTTCTGGTTCAATTGCGAATGTATGAACTAATGCAATTGCTTCATCAATACCGCAAAGCATCGAATCATCTCTTCTTTGGAACCATTGCATTGTAACAATATGGTTTGGTTCGTTTTCAGCAACAATCTTTCTACTCTTTAAAAAGTAGTTCGCACTAAAGAAACCATCCTTAATTCTTTGATCAAATTGGAAAGTCTTATTTGTTAATCTTGAAATCTTTCCTTGTTTTTTTAACTCAATTTCCAACATTTTCATGAGCCTCCATATCGAAGAAATCTTTTCCGATATCTTCGTCTTTTAATCCATCTTCAATTATTAATTCACTGTCAGATTCAGAGATTGATAAATCTTTGAAAGTACAGATTTTATCTTCCTTAGTAAACTTTCTATCAGGTAGCAAAGTATCTTTTTTAGCAATAACGTAGTATTTATTATCTTTCTTTGCTATCTCAAATCCAGATTTATATTTGCTAGAAAGCATTAAATCATATGCGCCTAAATAACCATTTACAAGCGCGATAAATTCATCGCTTGGATAATAAATTAAGCCATTGATTCTAATCTTCACGTATTTTTTGATGCCATAGATATTTGCTTTAACAAAACTATTTTTTCCATAGAATAGTTCAACATCTTCTTTTCTTTCGTTTTTAATAATTTCTTCATCAGAAAAATACACTTCTAAAGTGTCTTCAGTTTTAGAAAAAGAATATATCAAACCATATTTTGAAATCATTTTTTAAGCACCATTCTATTAATATTCTTATTAACACTTCTGAAGTTTTCTTCATATTCAGTAATTGAGTCAAATTCTTCTTTACCATCATAGTCAGTTGTACAGCTTACAATAGTAAATTTAGAAGCTTCAAACATTTCCTTAGAGTATGCAAAAAGGTCATCGTTATCAGTTTTAATAATCAAATTTCCGCCTTCTTTAAGTACTCTAAAATATTCATTTAAGAATCTTTCACATGTTAACCTTCTTTTTGTATGTCTCTTCTTTGGCCATGGATCAGAGAAGTTTAAGAAAATTGTATCAATCGAATTATCTTTTACATTAACCAAAACTCTTTCTGCATCATCAAAAATAAGCTTTGCATTTTTTACTTCGTTTTCTACTAATTTCTTAGCAGTAAAGCCAGAGCAAGTAACATTCTTTTCAATTCCTACAAATTGCATGGTAGGGAATTTTTGAGACATTAAAACTAGGAACTGACCCTTGCCACTACCAATTTCTAAGACAAAGTCTTTCATGGTAGCAAGGTCTTCACCCTTAAGCATTACTTCAGTATGCTCATTTATATATGGTTCTGCCCAAGCCTTAAATTTTGTTCTCATTATAATTTCTTTCCTAATTCAACAATTGCTCTAGCATAGATTGCCATAGCTTTTTCTAAAGAAGAAACTTTAACTTGTTCTCCTGCTGAGTGCATTTTTGAATCCCATCCAGCTTCTTCCATGCCAAAGGCTACAACGTTTTGAGCTTCTTTTGCGTATGTGCCACCACCAGTAGATAAAGGCTGTGCATCCTTTTCTCCAGTTTCATCAATATATGCTTTTAATAAAGTTGAAACTAAAACAGAATCTTTTGGGAAATAAAGTAATGGAGAGCATCCGCCAAATTCTACATTAAATGGTTTTGCATTTTCTTCAATAATTGATTTGCATTCTTCAAATGTTGTTGAATTAATAAATCTAAAGTTGAAAATAGCAAATAATTCTTCATTTTCATATTTGAAAATTCCTAAGTTTAAAGAATTATCAAACATTTCATCATTGTGCATATTAACATTTAATCCTTCACCTCTAGTCATCATGAACTTAGAGAAGAAAGACATAAGTTTTTCATTTTTATAGAAACAACCTAAAGCATAAACCGCCATCATTGCAGCGTTTTTGCCAACCCAAGGAATGCTACCATGAGCAGCTTGTCCAATAAATGTAACAACTCTACGGCCGTTGTTATTCGAAAATTCTACTTCACCTTTAAATTGTGAATTAACATAATCTTCGAATTCAGCATCTTCATCCATTTCAATTTTGCATCTTTCAATGACTGCGTTAGAAGCAACGCCACCTTTGATTGAGTAAACTTTATCAATCTTAAATGTGTCTCTAACTTTAAAATTAAAGATACCTTTTTCTGCAAAAATTAATGGCCAACTACTATCAGGAGAGAATCCTAATGTTGGTTGAGGTTTATTTAATTCATAGAAATAATGCATCATTCCTTCGGAAGTAGTTTCTTCTGCACCACCAACAAGGAATCTGACTTGGTAATTACCAAGCATATTATTATCTTTTAAAGCTTTTAAGCCATAGTAACAAGCAAGAAGAGGGCCTTTATCATCAGCAACACCACGACCTGTTAAAACGCCGTTTTTCTCTACTACTTCAAACGGATTTTGATCCCACCCACTACCAGCAGGAACAACATCAGCGTGAGCCATAATTGTGATGTTTTTATCACCTTTACCAATATTAGCTTCAACAATTTTATTCGAGTAATTAGTTACTTCAAAGCCATCTTTCTTTGCTAATTCTTCAAAGAACTTAAGTGCTTTACTTACTCCTTTACCACATGGATTATCCTTATCCATTGTAGATTCATCTCTTTCAGAATTAATTGCAACAAATCCTTTAAGATTTTTCATTAACTCATCCATATAAGGAGCGGTCAATAATTCGTATTCAGTTTTCATTATTCTACCTCGTTTTTTCTACCTAAATAGTCGATTCCATAAAGTATGAAATCTTCATCATAAATATAATGTCCAGGAATCATAGTATGCACCGCTGATGCACATCCTCCTGTAATTATGCGTTTGCATTTATAGCCAACTTCTTTTTCAAATTGCTGGCAAATTCCTTCTATACCATAAAGGTGAGAATAAACAATTCCTGCGTTCATCGCATCAATCGTATTCTTCGCTAAAATGGTTTTGCATTCATCAATATCAATATCTGGTAATAACGCTGTATTTCCTACTAAACTTCTCATAGAAAGAGTCATACCAGGAATAATAACGCAGCTATCAAAATTGCCTTCTTTATCAATTAGTAATACTTTACTAGCGGTACCTAAATCACACACTAATAAAGGATATCCATATTTTTCTTTCCCAATAGCTAAGTCTGCAATAATATCTGCTCCAATTTCGCTAGGATTATCTGTGTGATATTCCATATTAGATTTTGAATCTGAAGTAATTGTTATTATCTTTACTTTTGGATAATAAATTTTTAAAACGTAATTTAAGAAATAAGTAATGTTAGGAACAACACTAGACAAATAGAGAGCATCAAAAGAATCACTCGCTACAAACTCTTTAATAAAGTTATGGAAATAACTAGTAGAGTACTTTTCTTTCTCTTCTACTGAATTTTGTCTAATTAATTTGCCTTCATCAAATAAAGCAAATGTAATTCTAGTATTACCAACATCAACAATTAATTTCATTAAGCTACCACGATATTAACAATTCTATTTTTAACAACGATTATTTTAATAATCTTTTTGCCTTCAATGTTTCTAACTACACCTTCAAGAGCAAGTGCTTTTTCTTTAACAATTTCATCATCGGCATCTTTTTCAATTTCTAAAGTGCCTCTAACTTTACCATTAACAGAAACGCCCATCTTGACTGTGTTTAAAACAATCTTTGCTGGGTCATAAGTTGGCCAAGATTCAAATGCAAGAGTCTTATCATGACCAAGTTTTTCCCACATTTCTTCGCCAACATGAGGAGCGATACATGAAATCATCTTTACGAATCCTTCAGCATATTTTCTTGGGAGTTTACCAACTTTATATACGTCATTAGTGAAAATCATCATCGCACTAATTGCAGTATTAAATGCAAGGGATTCAAAGTCTTCGCTAACTTTCTTAACCATAACATTATATGACATATCAAGTTCAGGAACTTCTTCGTCCACTACGATACCCATTTCAACAATCATTCTATAGACTCTATCTAGATATCTATGAGCACCTTCAACACCTTGTTTGCTCCAAGGCTTATCTGCTTCAAGTGGACCCATGAACATTTCATAAAGTCTAAGAGTATCAGCGCCATGTTCTTCTACAACATCGCTTGGATTAACAACGAATTCTGGATATCTTTTGCCCATCTTGATGTTGTTAGCACCAAGAATCATGCCTTGGTGAACAAGTTTCTTGAATGGTTCATCAAAATTGATGAGACCTTTATGATAAAGATATTTAGTCCAAATTCTTGAATAGATTAAGTGACCAACTGCGTGTTCTGGTCCACCGATATATAAATCAACTGGGAGCCAGTGATCAGCAAGTTTTTTATCACAGAATGTCTTTTCGTTATCAGGGTCAACATATCTTAAGAAATACCAAGATGAACCAGCACTACCTGGCATTGTGGAAGTTTCTCTAGTACCTTTGATACCGTTTTTATCATATTTCTTCCATTCGATAGCGTTCTCCAAAGGAGCTTTGCCGTTTCTTCCTTTATAATCGTCCATTTCAGGCAAGATAAGTGGAAGTTCACTATCATCAAGAGCATAATCTTTTCCATCATCGCCATGGACGATAGGAACTGGTTCGCCCCAATATCTTTGACGGGCGAAAATCCATTCTCTAAATTTATAATTTACTTTTTGTTCTCCGATACCTTTTTCTTTGAGGAATTCAAGCATCTTAGCAATAGCATCTTCTTTATTTAAGCCATTAAGGAAACCACTATTAATATGAGTGCCATCTCCTTCATAAGCTTCTTTAGAAATATCGCCGCCTTCTAAGACTTGAATAATTTCACAGTTAAAAGCTTTAGCAAAAGCGTAGTCTCTACTATCGTGAGCAGGAACAGCCATAATAGCGCCCGTACCATAATTAGCTAAAACATAATCAGAAATGAAAATTGGAATCTTTTTATCGTTAACAGGGTTAATTGCGTATGCACCAATGAATACGCCTGTTTTTTCTTTATTTAAAGAAGTTCTTTCAAGTTCACTCTTTCTTGCTGCTTCTTTAATATATGCTTCTACTGCTGCCATTTGTTCTTTGCTTGCAATACTTTTAACAATTGCATGTTCAGGAGAAAGTACACAGTAAGTAGCACCAAAAAGAGTGTCACATCTAGTTGTGAATACTGTAAAAGTTTTATCAGTGCCATCAACTTTAAAGTTAACTAAAGCACCAGTAGATTTGCCAATCCAGTTTCTTTGAATTTCTTTTGTAGATTCTGGCCAATCAATTTTATTTAAACCATCAAGAAGTTCTTCTGCAAACTTAGGTTGATCAATAACCCATTGCTTTAAATTCTTACGAACTACTGGGTATCCACCTCTTTCAGATTTACCATCAATAATTTCATCATTAGAAAGAACTGTTCCGAGCTCTTCACACCAGTTGACTGGCATGTCTACATATTTTGCGTATCCATCTAAATAAAGTTGCTTAAAAATCCACTGTGTCCAATGATAGAACTTTGGATCACTAGTTAATAAAACTTTACTCCAGTCATAGTCAAAACCAAGTTCTTCTAATTGATGTTGGAAGAACGCGACATTTTTAACTGTAAATTCATTTGGGTGATGGCCAGTTTGAATTGCGTATTGTTCTGCTGGAAGGCCAAATGAATCATATCCCATTGGGTGAAGGACATTATATCCTTGCATTCTTTTCATTCTTGAAACAATGTCACTAGCGGTATAACCTTCTGGGTGGCCAACGTGGAGACCTACTCCACTAGGATATGGAAACATATCCAAGGCATAAAATTTTGGTTTAGAAAAGTCCCAAACATCAGTTTTGAATGTTTGATTTTCTTTCCAATATTTTTGCCATTTTTTATCTATAATTTTAAAATCGTAACTCATATTTTTATCTCATTCCTTTGTATAAACCTAAATATAATGTTGCTGACTTTTTCCATGTATTGTCAGTATTCATAGCATTCTTACATAATCGTTCGAAAAGTTTTTTGTTAAACCATGTGTCATATGCATAAACACTTGTATATTTAAGATCATCAGCGTTGTAATTATCAAATCCAAAGCCATTGCTAGTTTTTTCGTTAGAACTATCGAAATTAATTACAGAATCTCTAAGACCACCAGTTCTGCGAACTATTGGAAGAGTACCATATCTTTGAGCAATCATTTGTCCTAAACCGCAAGGTTCAAATAAACTAGGCATCAAGAAGAAATCACTAGATCCATATACTAAATGAGCAAGTGCATCGTTATAGCCGATATAAATACCAATCTTATCTGGATATTGAGCACGCAATGATTCCCATTTTTGTTCTTGAGCATATTCACCACTTCCAACAAGAACAATGTTGCATCCTCTAGCGGCTAACTCATGAATGGTAGGTTCCATAATATCGAAACCTTTTTGCCAAGTCATTCTAGAAACAATTGAATATAAAGGACGTTTATAATCCTTAAGATTCATTTGCTTAAATAATTTCTTTTTGTTTTTGGCTTTAGCAGTAAGCATATTTTCTACTGTATATTCTTCTGCTAAATTTTTATCATTTCCTGGATTAAATTCGTTATAGTCAATTCCATTTAGGAATCCGCAGAAATCTCCTTCTCTAAGGTGTAAATCACCATACAAACCCATACTACCTTGAGGAGTTAATAATTCTTCTCTATGTGTCGGAGATACTGTTGTGATTTTATCAGCGTAAACAATGCCTGCTTTAAGTGTGGAAATTTGATCTCTAAGTCTAACTGAACCATTATAGAAATAGTCATCAGACATGTTATACAAATCACCTAAACAGAATTGAGGAAGGATTCCTTGGAATGCTGGGTTATGAATAGTTAAGACTGTTTTAGTATTTTTAAATGCAGAATTATATTCACCTTTCTTAATTATGAAAGGAATCATACCTGTTTGCCAATCATGGCAGTGAACAATATCAGGTTTAAGTTCTAGCTTAATCATAAGAGCTTTTGCAGCATGACAAAAAGCAGCGAATCTTTCTCCATCATCGAAGTCACCATATAAATGTCCACGATTGAAATAATGTGGAGCATCAATAAAATAGTATTGAACGCCATCACTACTAGAAGCGAATACTCCTAACTTTTGGTGTCTCCATGACATACGAATATCGACATCTGTCACAAAAGTATAATTAAATTTAGGATTGTTTTTACAAACATCATAGAACGGAAGAATAATTGTGACTTTTTCTCCCATAGAAGCAAGCTCTTTAGATAAAGAGTAGGAAACATCAGCGAGGCCACCTGTTTTACAGAAAGGACGTGCCTCACTAGCAACCATAACAATATTCATTTAAATAATTTCTCCAAAATCAACAAACATCAAAGCGTCTTTTTCACCTTCAACATGTTTAGAGTGAATAATCTTAGCGTGTTTGTCAGTAACTACATTTTTAACTTTTGCACCTTTTCCAATTGTAGTTCTTGTGAAAAGAATGCAGTTTTCAACTACCGCTCCTTCTTCAATGATTACATCACGAGAAATAACGGAATCTTTTACAGTTCCATGAATTCTAGAACCATTAGCAATGAATGAATTAGATACAATTGCATCTGCCCCATAAAGTGCTGGAGGGGTATTGTGTGAAGTTGTATAAATTGGCCAATTTGGATTAAATAGTTTACTACGTTTGGAATAATCTAATAATTCAAATGAGTACTTAACATAGTTTTCGAATGTTAAGATTGGCGCAATAAATCCATCAAATTCAATTGCGTTTAATTTATAAATTCCTTCTCTGCAGACATATTCAACCATTTGTCTAAAGCTATAGATGGAAGAAATGCTTCTAGATAAAGCAATGATGTCATCAAATGTTTTTCTATTGAGAATGAATGTTTCTAAAGAAACGTCCGCTGTTTTCTTTTTGCCAGCGTTAATTCCCATATCAACTACTCTACTGTCTTCAATCTTCAATGTGTCGCAGTTAATGTATTCTTCGTTAGCGTTTTTAGCATGAGTGTAAACAACACTAACTTCACTACCAGACTTTTTATGTTCCGCTAACATAGGGCGGAAATCCATTGCTGATAAGAAAAATGGAGCAGCGATAATTACATAGTCAGCATCAATATCATCAACAATTAATTTGTTATACAAAATGTTATTAATATCAGTATTAAACTTAGGACTGGAGAATTGTTTCTCGTTATAAAGAATCTTTTGGAATCCAGTCTTAGTATTATTAATCCAAGCATTACCATTAGCGACATGGTTTCTAATAGAATGAGAATATTTATCGACTAAGATAGTTACTTGATCAATATCGGAATTAGAGAAGTTTGATAATATGAAGTCGATAAGTCCATATCTACCTAAAAAAGTAACTGAACCAATAGAACGTTTAGAAGTTAATCTTCCTAATCTAGGGCAGTCATGTAAATTACAAATACCTAAAACTTTACTCATAATTACTTACCTACCTTTCCAGTTAATAAAACAACTTCTTTTCCGTTGACATTAATTTTTGCACCTTCAGCAATTACTGTATTAGGTCCAACAATAGCGTTATCAACTCTAACATTTTTACCAACTCTAGCACCTTGCATAATTACGCATTTATTACAAATAGCGCCTTCGTCAATTAGAACTTCATTAGAAATAACACAGCTATCAACTTTACCTAAGATAATTGCACCTTGGTTAGTGATTGATCTTGTAACACTACCATTAGGTCCAATATATTGAGGAACGCTAAATGTATCTTCTGTATAAATTCTTGATTCACCACGTTCAAAAATATTTAAAGTACTTCTATTTAAAGCAACATCCATATTTGCTTCATGTAAACTTGCTAAAGTACCGACATCTCTCCAATAGCCTTTAAATCTAAATGCTTGGAGTTTCTTGCCTGTATTTAAATAATTAGGAATAATGTTTTTACCAAAGTCATGTTCTGAGTCAGGATCTTTTGCATCAGCAATTAAATATTCACGTAATGTTTTCCAAGTGAAAATATAAATGCCCATAGAAGCAAGATTGCTCTTTGGTTCTTTTGGTTTCTCAGCAAATTCAGTAATAACGTCATCATTATTGACCGCCATAATTCCAAATCTTGAAGCTTCTTTCCAATCAACTTCAATTACTGAAATTGTTGCGTCTGCTCCACTAGAAATATGGAGTTCAATCATATCATTAAATGTTGTTTTATAGATATGATCGCCAGAAAGAATTAAGACATAATCTGGATGAAGATTATCTAAGAAATCAATATTTTGTGTAATAGCATCAGCAGTACCTTTATACCACTGAGCACCTTTTTCTGTTTGTCTTGGAGCTAATGAAGTTGTATAACTTCTTGCACCATTCAATCCCCATTTTTCACCATTGCCAATATATCTATCTAAATCAATAGATTCATATTGTGTCAAAACACCTACTTTATTGATTCCAGTATTAGCGCAGTTGCTAAGAGGAAAATCAATAATACGATATTTTGCAGCAAAACTAACTGCAGGTTTCGCAGTTTTCTTTGTTAAAGATTCGAGTCGGGTGCCTTTGCCCCCTGCTAGAATCATCGCGACTACATTCTTACTCATAAAACACCTCGTATTTAATATTACACGCGTGAACCCGAGAAAAAAAGAAAAAGTAATTTATTACTTATCTTTTTATATTCAATTTGAAAAAAGTGAAAAAATATCACGATTATTTATTGAAATAAACTTTTTCGTGTGGTAGTATATACAACGCTAAATAAGGAGGAAGAGTGAAATGGCAAGAGTATGTCCAGTATCAGGAAAAGGCCCATTAACAGGTAATAATAGATCACACTCGTTAAGAGCTACTCGTCGTAGATGGAATTGCAACCTCCAAGTTCGCACAATCGTCGTAGACGGCAAGCCAATGCGCGTTAAGATGTCAACACGTGCTTATAGAAGCTTAAACAAGCAATATAAAGAAAGATAAAAAATTCAGCCAAATTGATGGCTGTTTTTTTATACCATTTGAACTATTAATAATAAAAAATTATTTATTATAAAAAAGAATAGATATAACCATTCATAGAATGCGAGCCTAATGAACTTAGGCCTTTTTAATGTCCCATCATCAACATTAACATCCATTAAAAATGAAAATTTAAATAATGGACTAACAAGAATTAATTCAAAAAGAGCTTTGATAAAATGTATGACTGCTACCACTATATACATCCAAATAGTGCTATCAATCTTATATGCATTTATTGCATGAAAGCCTAATACTACGGATGATGTAGTTACAATTGCCGCAAAGGCAGAGAACAATAAAAAGTGTACTTTTAAATTAACCAAATTAACAATGTTAAGAAATAAAAACAAGATACATATTGCAAAAGTTGCTATTGTTGCAATTAAAATGTAGTTATTTTTGAAAATATTGAAGTAAATATTTAGATAGAAAAATATACTACAAAGCGAAAAAGCAAAAATTAAAATAAATGATGTTCTAATTGCTAATGATGTCTTATTAGATTCAAAAGGAAAAGAATTAGCAAAACTAAATTCTTTATTAGCTTTAAACTTTAGAGCAACATATAAAATCACAAACCCTAAAGATAAGAAAAATAACAAAGTTGGAAGAAATTTAATCATTGATTTTCTTAAACCTATCAGCAAAGTCTGGATGGTTGAATAAGTATGAACCAACAACTAAAACATTAGCACCTTTTTTAACACAGCTTTGTAATGTTTTATCGTTAATACCACCATCAACCTCAATTAAAAGATTATTTAATTTATTCTTTGTCTTATATTTATAGAGTAGGTTAATTTTCTTCAATGATTTATCAATAAATTTTTGTCCACCTTTTCCAGGTTCGACAGACATAACTAAAACTAAATCTAATTTGCTTAAGAAAGGCAAAATTGCATTAATATCAGATCCAGGCTTTATAGATAAACCTGCCTTAGCACCATATTGGTGAATCATATCTATTATTGCTGAAACTTCGATGTAATCTTTGCATGCTTCAAAATGGAAAGTAACATTATTAGCGCCTGCATCAATATATGCTTTAACCATTGATCTAGGGTTATTAATCATCAAATGAACATCTTTAAAAACTTTAGTTTGAGATAAAAGACTTCTAATTTCATCGATATCAAAAGTTGTAGCTGGAACAAATTTTCCATCCATAACATCAAAATGAATCCATCTAGCACCGCAATTTTCAATTTCCTTGATGCTAGCAACGATGTCACTCTTTTGTACTGTTAATATGCTAGGAGCAATAATGTATTTCATTTTGAGAACCTCTGATTTCTAGGTAATAAATTATTAGATAAAGATAAGTATGTTTCGTAAGCCTTTTTAGGAATTAATCCTAAATCAACCTTATCTTTTATAGCACATTTTTTCTCTGAAACGTGTAAACAATTTGAAAAAAAGCATTTATTGTAGTCTTCAAATCCCGGGAAATAATGCGCTAGGTCTTCTTTATATAGATCGAGTTCAAGAGAAGAGAACCCAGGAGTATCTGCAATATATCCACCTTCAAAAGGTAGCAAAACCACTTCTTTAGTTTCGTGTTTTCCTCTTCCTAAAGCTTTGGAATATTCCCCAACGTTTCTTTTATAAGTTCCGTTGATTGCGTTTAATAGAGATGACTTTCCTACACCCGATTGGCCCATTAAACATGAGATTTTATCTTTAAATATTTCTTTAACCTCTTTTAGGCCATCACCTGTTTTATTGCAAACAAAATATGTATTAATTCCTAATGTTTCAAAGGTTTCTTTTATTTCATCTAAATTAGTTTTGTTTTCACATAAATCAACCTTAGTAACAACAAGAGAAGTTCTTACGTTATTCATGTTTGCATAGGTTAAATATTTAAACACTAATTCATATGAAAATTCAGGCTTAACATACGAAAGAATAATAACTATTTGATCGATATTAGAAATTGGAGGACGTTTTAATAATGATTTTCTTTCTTCAACATTTTCTATCACATTATCAATTTCATTAAATTCGACAAAATCGCCAACAAAAAGTCTTCCAAACTTATTTTTTAATGCACCTCTAGCTTTTCCTTCAAATTCACCTTTGTCTGTAAGAATTTTGAAGACGCCACAACTTGATGAAATTATTTGACCTCTCATTTTTTTCTCCCAAACAATCTGGCAAAGAAGCCTTTCTTTTTGCTTTTATTAAAGTCGATTCTTTTTACACTACATAATGCATTATAAAAATCTTCTACATTCAAATATCTATTATTAGGTTCTTTCATCGTGCATTTATTGATAATTGCTTCAATTTCTTTTGGACATGTAGGTAATATTTTTCTAATTGATGGGAATTTTTCTTTTACATGAGCCACTGCTGTATCCACAGCATTATCTGCCCTAAAAGGAACTTGTCCAGTTAGCATTTCATAGAAAACAATTCCACATGCATAAATATCACTTGCTAGGCAAGCTGGCTTACCTTTGACTATTTCTGGCGCTAAGTAATGGACACTGCCCACAATTGATGTAGGGTTTTCTATAGAATTTGCTTTTCCAATTTGAGCAATACCAAAATCAGCAAGTTTAAGAGTACCATCATTTAATATAAAAATATTAAGAGGCTTAATATCTCTATGAATAACGCCTTTTGCGTGTGCTGGCATTAAAGCCTGTGTTAATTGAATCATATAATCGATTGCTTCTTCTATTGGCAAATATCCTCTTAAATCTAGCAAATCTTTAAGAGTATTTCCCTTAACGTATTCATTAATAATATAAGGCCTATTTTCATACAAATAATATCCATAAACCTTAACAATATGAGCAGAAGATAAGCAAGAAAGGATAGTAACTTCTTTTCTAAAGTTTTCTAGTACTTCTTGATCTTCGATTAAATCATCCTTTAAAACTTTAATAGCCAAGTCGGTTTTATTAATAATGTCATTAGCAAGAAAAACATCGGCAGTACCACCATGTCCGATTGTTTTTATAATTCTATATCTAGATTCTAATAATGTGCCGACTTCTATTGGCATTATTTATTCTCCCAAAGAACAACAGCTATATTATCACTTCCACCATTAGCGTTTGCTTGGTGTACCAATTCATTTACCTTTTGAGAAGTATTATCATTTCCCTTTAAAACAGTAAATAATTCTGTTTCTGAAACGTTATTATATAAGCCATCACTACATACAAGAATAGATTCTCCATGATAATCAAATTGTTCAATATCGCAAGCAACTGCTCTATGTAAACCTAAAGCATTAGTTAATACATGTCTATCTCTATATGTAGACATTTCTTCTTTGGTAATCTTGCCCATTCTATAATCACGTTGAGCAAGAGTATGATCTATTGTTAATTGTTCAAAACTTCCTCTACCAAATTTATATACTCTAGTGTCACCCATGTGTCCTATAACAAAGAAGTTTTCAGTAACAATAACAATAGAAACACATGTTCCCATGTCTTTGTACATTTCATGAGTATGACTTTCATTAAAAACAATTTTATTAGCGGTTCTTAAACATTTTCTAACAAACTTTTTAGCACCTAAAGCGGTTTTGAATCTTTTTACTTTTGAGAATAATTCATCGATTGTTTCAATAGTTAAAGAAGCAGCAAAATCGCCCTTATTTTCTCCGCCCATTCCATCGCAAGCAACAAGAATAACATCGCCATATGCATTTACTAACGCTAATGTACGATCTTCGTTAGTTCTTCTAACTTTACCAATATCTACTCTTTCAGCAAAGTTACCTCTCAAATCACCTTTTCTCATAATGATTCCTCCACTTTCGCCTTAAGTTGGCCACAAGCTGCGTCAATATCACTACCAAATTCTTTTCTAATAGTAGCATTAACTCCACTTTTAATTAGCCAGTCTAAGAAAGCATGAATTCTATTACCACTTGGTCTTTTATAATCATTTTTATTTGTTTCGTTATATGGGATTAAATTAACATATCCCATAGTTCCTTTAATTAATTTAATTAATTGTTCTGCATTTTCTTTATTATCGTTAACATCTTGAATTAGTAAATATTCATAAGTTACTCTTCTATTTGCGATTGATTCATATTCTCTAACAGCTTCCATTAAAACTTCTAAAGGATATGCTTTATTAACTTTCATTAATTGATTTCTAAGTTCGTTATTTGGAGCATGTAAAGAAATAGCTAAATTAGTTTGTAGTCCTTCTCTAGCATATTTTTTTATTCCTTCAATCAATCCACATGTTGATACAGTTATATGTCTAGCACCAATCGCTAAACCTTTTTGATTGTTTACAATACGTATAAAATCCATAACATTATCATAATTATCAAAAGGCTCACCAGTGCCCATAACAACAATATGAGTTACATGTTGTCCTTTTCCTTCTTCTTCAAGAAGTTTATTTATTACTAAGATTTGCCCAACCATTTCTTCTGGTTCAAGATTTCTTTGTTTGCCTAATATTCCTGAAGAGCAGAATGAACATGCCATATTACACCCAACTTGTGAAGACACGCAAACAGCGCACCCATAGTTATAGCGCATTAAAACACATTCAACCTTCTTGCTATCTTTAAGTTCTAATAAAAGTTTAATAGTGCCATCACTACTAACTTGTTTTGTGAAAATCTTAGGAATATCTAAACAATATTTCTCTTTTAAAACTTCTCTGAATTTCAAAGAAATGTCACTCATTTCATCAAATGATGTAGCTTTCTTTTCATAAATCCAAGTATATAGTTGAACAGCGCGAAATGGTTTTTGGCCTTCTTCGACCATTAACTTTTTAAGTTTTTCCATTTCTTGACCGTAAAGATTAATCACGAGAAACTCCCTTAACTAATATTGCATAGTAAAAGCATGCATCTCCGTCACCAAATCCGAACTTTTGTTTTTCTTCAGTTAAGGAGAAATCAGGATGTTCATTTAAGAAGGATTCTATCATTAATCTACCTTCTTTTTGGTTAACAGTATTAATGCAGTAAATTAAACTACCACCATCTTCTACAAAGTTAGCGCCTTCATATAAAGCGGTTTTTTCTTCTTTGAGATATTCATCTAATTTATTTTGATCAATTTTTAAGAAATAATCTGGAGTACTTCTAAGTAATGCGAATCTAGAGTTATTAGGCATTACAAAAAGAGTATGAACTTTTTTAGAAATACAAGTAATCATTGATTCGGCATTTGCTTCATAAATAGCAACGTTTTCAAAACCAAAGTTAGTTATATTTCTTCTAGTTTCGTATAAAACTTGGAAACTAGGTGTAACAATATCAAGTCTAATATACTTGCTAGTTCTACTAACAATGTCTAATAAGATATTGTTTGGATATCCTTGATAAATAGCGATACCTCTAACAGCATCAATATCTACGTTTTTATTCATATCGTTCATCGCGATTGAATAGCCAAATAATTTCTTACTTTCAAAAAGTGGATTATTTTTAGCAGCACCTTGTCCTAAATATTCATAGAAATTTTCATCCTTCTTTGAAAAATCAGGATTCATTATTTCTTCATTAGTTAAAGACTTAACAAATGTTCTAAGTGGAGAATTATTGTTTCTTAAAAGTTTATAAACAACATTCAACCCAAAATGCTTGTTCCACATTTTGATTAACCAAAGCGGAGTGTTATATCTAAATGAAAGATATTCTAAAGAATTAACATTAATGTTATCTGGTAATAGTTGAGAAGTTTCTTTGCATTTTTCTACGATTTCTTTATAGATATCAAATTCCTCTTGGCTTAATACTTTTTGAACATGTTTTTTGATATCGTTTTCTTCAATTTTCTTCAAGAAAATAGAATTTGATAGGCCAATAAATGTTAAAGAGAAAAGATCTTCAGAAGGATTTTCAACAAATTTCTTTAATCCGTTTTGGAATAAATAATAATGTCTTAAGGAACAGCCAACGATAGCTGTTACTAAACTTCTTTCTTTGATATCTACGTTTTTATATTTCCATTCGTTTTTTAAAGCAAGTGAAAAAGGTGTTCCTTTAAACACTACTTCTTTAAGAATATTGTTTGCTAATTTAATTGTTTCCACTATCTACCCTTTTTATCTAAATCAATACCTTCAAAAATGTCGCCGGTGAAGAGTTCGTCTTCATCGTGATGGTGATGGCAGTCGCAATCTTCATCATCACATTCATCATCATCTTCATATTCTTCTTCATAGCCAACGGTATTTTCTTCTGTAATGTATCTTGGATAATCATCGTTATATTTTGTGTAACGATTATCTTGAGAATAGTAATAGAATTCGATAGTTTTATGAATTCCTACATCTCCAATTGAAGTAAGAATAAAACGAGCAACGTCATCTTGTAATACGCTTACTTTCATAGGAGCGTTAACATGAACGATAACATTCCAAGAAGTTTGTTCTACACCTTTATGGAAAACCATATTTTCAGGTGCAACAAAATTTATTTCATCTTCATCAACTTCATAAAGTCTAGCTAATGAAGGTGTCATTTCTTGTGATAAACGACCAACAACGAATTGGTCTAAGCCATAAATAGTAACTGTAATCATAATGAAACCTCAATGAAAATTATAATATACCAAGATACATTTTTATATAAAAATTGTATAAAAGTGCATTAATAGTAAAGAAAAAGACCTTACGGCCTTATTCACTCATTTTCTTTTTTAAGATTTCAATAATTTTATTACCGGCGTTTGCTACTCTATCGTTTTTAATTGTGTAATCGTAGAATTTAGCATTTTCCATTTCTTTTCTGCCCTTTTCTAAGCGTAATTTAATTACTTCCTCAGGTTCAGATTTTCTTGCTCTAATTCTTTCTTCAAGTTTCTTTAATGAAGGTGGAACTAAGAAAAATGAAATAACGCCATCATCATCTTTTGTTTTTTCAAGTACTTGAGTAGCACCATTTATTTCGATTTCAAGTAAGACGTTTTTACCTTCGTTTCTTAATTCTTCAACTTTATCTTTTGGAGTACCATAATAATTTCCAACAAACTCAGCGTGTTCTAAGAATTTATCTTCTTCGATTCTCTTTAAAAATTCTTCTTTGGAAACAAAATAATATTCAACACCATCTTTTTCGTTATCTCTTGGTGCTCTAGTAGTCATTGATATTGAATATTCAAAATCAACGGTTTTTTTACTGCAAATATATTTTCTAACAGTTCCCTTACCGACTCCAGATGGCCCAGAAAGAATAATCAATAATCCTTTTTTCATACCATGAATATCATATACCTATTTTATAATAGGTCAAGTTTTTGATAAGATAAGTTTGCATGAAAAAAATAAACGCTCGTGACTTCCAAACAATATATGGCGACTTAAAGCAACTTATTGGAGCTAAGATAAATCAAACCACAATCATCAACTCCAGATGTTTTTTATTTTCATTTTCGATGATAAAAAATGAACAATTGTTTATTTCTTTAGAACACCAGAATTCATATGTTTCTCTTATTGGTAAAGTTGATTCAATTTCCACAGTTATTTGTAATACCAATGATGTCTTAAGAAAGTACATTAGAGAGTCTTATATTGTAAACATTGAACAAGTTAACAATGATCGTATTTTTAAATTTACCCTACAAAAATCTAATGATTTATTCGAAAAAGAAAAATATATCCTTATTATAGAGTGCATTCCACAAAGACCAAATTTAATCATTACTAATGATAAAAATATTATTCTTTATGCTTCTCACTATACAGGCCTCGCCGCTCAAAGAAGTATTATTCAAAATTTTGAATATGTTGCACCTAGTCCAATTCAGTTAAGAGAAGAAGAAATAAAGCCTTTAAATGACATAAAAATTCTAGCAGTTAGTGATTATGAAACCGCTGTTAAAAAAAGAGCTCAAGAAAAATATGAACCACTATTTAAACATATTAAAATAAGGATTAAGTCTTTGGAAAAGAAGCTTGGTGTCTTAAACGATTCAATAGAAGATGCTACCAAGAAAAAGATTTATATCAATCATGGAAACACTATCTTGATGTTAGCTGATGATATAGAACAAATTAAGAAATATGTTAAAGAAAACAATATTAAATATGATGATTCTTTATCAAGTGGAGAAAATGCTAATAATTGTTTTAAAATTTACAAAAAATCTAAACGTACAATTGAGATGAACAATATTGAAATTGAGAAATGTAGAAACGAAATATCTTATTTAACCTATATATTAAATTCTTGCGCATATATGGACGAATCAGAAATGTTTGCATTAGCAAATGAATTACTGCCTCATAAATACGCTCAAGATAAAAAACATATAAAAACAGTTTCAATAGGTTTATTAGATTATAAAGGGACTCAAATTTGTTTTGGAAAGAATTCATCAACTAACGATAAATTAACTTTCTCTATCGCGAATAAAAACGATACATTTTTGCACATTAAAGACTATCATGGTTCTCATATAATTGTTAGAAACTCTAATCCTAATAGCGATACTTTGTTATTTGCAGCAGAACTCGCATTAGTTTTAGCAGGTAAAGAAACTGGTGAAGTATATTACACTATTGTTAAAGATGTTAAAAAAGGCAGGAAACCCGGCCTTGTTAACATGCTTTCATATAAGACTATTCTTGTACAAAATGTTAGAGAAGAGTCTAAATCTATAATTAAAAATTATAAGAATATTTAATTCTTTTCGTTAAATAAGAAATCTTCTCCCTTAATCTCTTCTTGAGTAGAAAGATTAGGGAATTTTTGTTGTCTAAGAACTTCATAAGCCACTATCGCAACACAGTTAGAAAGATTCAAACTTCTAGCTTCTGGAACCATAGGGATTCTTAAAAGTTTATCTTGATGTTCTCTTAAAATATCATGTGGAATACCAGTAGACTCTCTACCAAACATTAAAAATACATCTTCTAATTGATTTGTGAAATCAAATTCGGAATAAGTAGTTTTTGAATATCTAGTTACATAGTAAATGCTTTTATTTCCATATTTATTCTTAAAATCTTCGTATGTTGGAAAATAATCATATTTAAGATCATCAATATAATCCATACCAACTCTTTTAAGATCTTTTGAATCGATAGAAAAAGTTAAAGGACCAATAATATGAAGCATTGCGTGAATTGCTACGCAAGTTCTCATAATATTTCCAGTATTTTGTGGTTTTTCAGGTCTATATAAAACTATATGAATCATATTAAGAATTATAAACAGATATTCTATTAAGGGCTCTCTCTAAGGCTGATTTAGCTCTTGCTTCATCATATTCATCTTTATTAGATAAACGTTTCTCTGCTCTATCCTTAGCATCGTTGGCTCTATTAATATCAATATCGTGTTTTCCTTCGATTGAATTAAGTAATAAAGTAGTTACACCTTTTTCTACTTTTACTATTCCTCCACCGATAGCGTATAAATCTTCATGCATCCCATTTTTAATAACCATTTTTGAAACAACTAAAGAAGACACTAATGGAGCGTGATTTGGCAAAATCTGCATAAGAAAATCTTCGCTTTTGATTTGAATCCAATCAACATCACCAGCAAAATATTTTCCGTATAGAGTAAGAATTTCCAGATGTAACTGTTTCATTATTGTTTCATTGCCTTTGCTTTTTCTCTTGCTTCTTCAATTGTGCCTACATATAAGAAAGCGACTTCTGGAAGGTCATCCGCTTCTCCGTTAAGAATAGCTCTAAAACTTCTAACTGTATCTTCTTTCTTAACAAATTTACCAGGAATACCGTTGAACTGTGAAGCAACGTGGAATGGTTGAGAGAGGAAGTTTCTAATTCTTCTTGCTCTTTCAACAATTTTCTTATCTTCGTCAGATAATTCATCCATACCTAAAATTGCGATAATATCGCTTAATTCTTTATATCTTTCAAGGATTTCAATAACTCCTCTAGCTACTTCATAATGTTCTTTACCAACAACATTTGGATCAAGAGCAGTTGAAGAAGAATTAAGTGGATCAACAGCAGGATAAATGCCTAAAGCTGCAGTACCTCTATCAAGAACTGTTTTAGCGTCTAAATGAGAGAACGCTGTTGCAGGTGCAGGGTCAGTTAAGTCATCTGCAGGAACATAAATTGCTTGAACAGATGTGATAGAACCATCTTTTGTAGATGTAATTCTTTCTTGTAATTGACCCATTTCAGTAGCTAATGTTGGTTGGTAACCAACAGCTGAAGGCATACGTCCTAAAAGGGCGCTGACTTCACTACCTGCTTGAGTGAATCTGAAAATATTATCAATGAATAATAAGACGTCAGTTTTTTCTACATCGCGGAAATATTCCGCCATAGTTAAGCCAGTTAAACCGACTCTCATTCTAGCTCCTGGAGGTTCATTCATTTGACCGAAGACTAAAGCTGTTTTTCCTAAAACTCCACTAGTCTTCATTTCATAATAAAGGTCATTACCTTCTCTACTACGTTCACCAACTCCAGCGAAAACGGAGATACCACCTTTTTCTTGAGCAATGTTATTCATTAATTCTTGAATTAAAACAGTTTTACCAACACCAGCACCACCGAATAAACCGATCTTTCCACCTTTAACATATGGACAAAGAAGGTCGATAACTTTAATACCAGTTTCGAAGATTTCAGTTTTAACTGATTGATCTTTAAATTTAGGAGCAGCTCTATGGATAGACATAGTCTTAGCCAAAGCTAAATCTGTATTGTCTAAGTTATCAATAGGTTCACCTAAAACATTGAACATTCTACCTAAAGTAGCGTTACCAACAGGTACAGAAATAGGTGCACCAGTATTAACTGCATCCATTCCTCTAACTAATCCTTCAGTAGCGCCCATTGAAATACATCTAACAACATCGTCACCGATGTGTTGAGCCACTTCTACTGTTAAAGTATGTTTATCAGGGAATGTAATTTTAAGGGCAGTTAAAAGTTCTGGAAGATGTTGATCTTTAAATTGAACGTCAACAACTGGTCCAACTACTCTAATAATTTTTCCAACAGATTCTTTTACCATATCTATACCTCCGTACTACCTGCTACAATTTCAACAATTTCTTCTGTAATTGCAGCTTGTCTTGCTTTGTTAAATTCTAAGTTTAATGTTCCTAATAAGTCTTCCGCATTCTTTGTTGCGTTTTCCATCGCATTACTTCTTGCGGCTTGTTCGCAAACTTCCGCTTCAAGTAATTTAGAATGGACAATCGACTTAAGGTATATGTCAATTAAATCTCTAAATAATTTTTCTTTAGTAGGTTCCATAAGCGGAGGAATTCCATTATTAGGAGCGCTATCTTTCTTCAGCGGAAGAAGGATGAAATCCTCTGGAAGGAACGAAAGAGAATTTTTATATGTAGAGTAGATAATATGTACTTTTTTATATTCACCTTTTTCATAATTTTTCAAAGCGTACTCGGTTAACGCTTTAATCAAATCAGGATCAATATTAGATGAATAATTAATTGTATCTATTTTTGAAGAGAAATTACCAAAATGTGAGATACCTTTATTACCTAAGATGATTAAATCATCATTAGGTGAAATCACTTTATCAGCGATTTTAAACACATTTTGGTTATAAGATCCACATAGTCCTAATGTGGAGCTGACAACAATGAATAGATCTTTTTTAGCCCTGCTATTTTCAACAATAAATGGAGATTCTATATCTTCACAGAATCCAAAAATCTCATCGCAAATTGAAGTCAATTCTAAAGAATATGCCTTATTATTAAGCATTTTATCTTTCCATCTTCTAAGCTTAACTGTAGAAACTAGTTTCATAGCGCTAGTTACTTTATAAGCACCTGAGACAGATTTTATTCTCTTTTTAATCGCGACTAATTGTTGAGACATAATTATAAGCTCTTAAAGTAATCCTTTACTGCTGCTAATAGTTTATTAGATGTATCATCATCCAATACTTTAGTTTTATTAATAACTGCAAAGATTTCAGGATTTAAATTATTAACGAATTTATATCCTTCATCTAATACGTGTCTTATTTTGTTTGTAGGTATGTCATCTAAGAATTTATTCTTAGCAACAAATAAATCAAATACTTGTTTATCTAATTGATAAGGAGAGTATTGTGCTTGTTTAAGCACTGCCATTAAAGCTTCACCATGTTTTAAAATTGATACTGTAGAAGCATCTAAATCACTACCGAATTGAGCGAATGATTTCATTTCCATAAAGTTAGCTAATTCAATCTTTAAAGATGCAGCAACTTTCTTCATAGCTTTAGTTTGAGCAGCACCACCAACACGGGATACTGATAAACCAGAATCAATAGCAGGTCTTTGACCAGCGTTAAATGCATCTGTAGTTAAGAAGATTTGACCATCTGTAATAGAAATAACGTTTGTAGGAATATATGCAGAAATATCACCTGCTTGAGTTTCTACAATTGGAAGAGCAGTAATAGAACCACCACCATATTCAGGAGCTAACTTACAAGCTCTTTCAAGAAGTCTGCTATGTAAATAGAAGACATCACCAGGGAAAGCTTCACGTCCTGGGCTTCTCTTTAAGAGAAGTGAAAGAGTACGATAAGCAACGGCGTGTTTACTTAAATCGTCATATACGATAAGTACATCTTTGCCTTTTGACATGAATTCTTCTGCAATAGCAACACCTGCATAAGGCGCGATATAAAGCATTGGAGCTTCTTCAGAAGCAGTAGCTGCTAAAACAACTGTGTAATCTAAAGCACCGAATGTGTTTAATTTATCAACGATTTGAGCAACTGTTGAATTCTTTTGGCCAATTGCAACATAGATACAAATAACATCTTTGCCTTTTTGGTTGATGATTGTATCAATAGCGATTGCAGTTTTACCTGTTTGTCTATCACCAATGATTAATTCTCTTTGGCCACGACCAATTGGAGTAATTGCGTCAATCATTGTGATACCAGTTGCTAAAGAAGTATCGACTGATTTTCTAGTCATAACACCAGGCGCAATAACTTCAATTGGGCGATATGCAGTTGTTTTAATATCGCCTTTTCCGTCAATTGGTTGGCCTAAAGCGTTAATTACTCTACCAAGCATAGCTTCTCCAGCTGGAACTTTCATAACTTCACCAGTAGATTTAACAACGTCGCCTTCCTTAATTAAAGAAGCGTCACCAAGTAAAACAGCACCAACAGAATCATTGTCGAGATTCATTGCCATACCAAAAATACCGTTTGGGAACTCTAATAATTCTCCTAACATTGCCTTATCAAGGCCGTAAACAGTAGCGATACCATCTCCAACAGAGACAACGCTGCCAACGTTAGAAGAATCAACTTTGTGACGATAACTTTTAATCTGCTCTTTAATAAGAGCGCTGATTTCATTTGCGTTTATCTTCATAAACTTTCCTCCTTTTAAGAAAGACTTTGTTTCATTTCTACAAGTTTGTTTTTAACACTTCCATCATAGATGTGGTTATTAATAACAACTTTTACTCCACCAATTAAAGATGGATCAATTTTAAAAATTAAAGATACTTTTCTACCTTCTTTTTTGCTAATCGCTAATTCAATATCAGCGATAGTTTTCTTATCTAGTGCAAAAGCACTAAATAACATACCTTCAGTAATTCCTCTGTATGAATTACATAAGGAATTGAACGATACTAAGATATCCTTCAATAAATTCACACGATGA
>JAILIF010000101.1 GCA_024695405.1 Bacilli bacterium | reverse complement strand
TTAGAAATGCAAGCTTGTATAAGCATTCTTTCTTCGATTGTTAATCTATTCATTTTTGCCTCCTTTCCGTAAAAGAAGGTAAAACAAATTGTCGGATTGTCAAATTATTTTCAGTGTTGCGTTAACTTTGTCACCTAACTAGTGGCGTTTAATAAAAATAAAAGTTGCTTAATTTAACCGGTTAAATTATTATATACAAGCGATAAAGGAGAAGATTATATGGGCTTTAAAGACTGGATCTTATTAGTATTTTCAATCGTAATTATCATTTTATGTTTATTACAAGGCGGTAAATCAGAAGGTGCTTCTGGTGCTATTACTGGTGGTGGTTTAAACGTTTTCGTTAAAACAAAAGAAAGAGGTGCTGAAAAAGTTCTTTCAATTCTTACATTAGTTTGCTCAATCGTATTCTTCTTGCTTGCTTTAGTAATACAAATATTCTAATTAAATAAATACTAAAAAATCCCAGCCGAATGGTTGGGATTTTTATTTACGATTCTTTATTCCTTAACGATTAATTCATTTTTATCTTCACTAGATTCATCTGAACTTACATCGATTTCAAGAACTGGTTTTTCCTCAGGGACTTCATTATCGAATACTTCAACTTGAGGTTTCTCTTCTGGTTCAGATTCTTTCTTCTTTTTCTTATCCTTTTTATCTTTTTTAGGATTATCTCTAACTTCTTCAGCAGGTTCTTTTTGCTCGATACCAATGTTATTTGCTTCCATTGCTCTTTTAATTGTTAGCCAGATTTCACCACCGCCAACAAGAATTAAAACAACACCTAAAACACAGTAACAATAATCAACAACATCACTTCTGAAGATTAAACATAATACGCCAGCAGCAATGAATAAAACTGCTAAGGCAATACACATACCAATCCACCAAACTTTTAGCTTTCTAACAAAAGCCACAATAGTTCTAATAGCGAATACAGCACCAAATGTTAATAAAGATGCAGCAATAAGGCTTACGATAATGTCTTGTAGTAATTTGATATTTAAAACGAATACGATACCAACAGCAACAATAAATGCTCCTATTAAGATTTCATATTTAAAGAACTTATCTTTTAGTTCTAAGAAACTAGAAAAAATAATGGTAAAGCCATAAGCGAATAATACAATAGCTAGAGCAATACTAAGAACTAAACTAACGTTGCTATCTTCTTGATCACCATTAGCGAATGTATAAATAATAGTAATAGCACCGGCAACAAATAGGAGAATCCCCCACATTACTTGCATCCATCTATGTTTGTTAAATAATGAATTCATATATATGTACCTCGCGATTATTATATAATAAATAAAAATTTTACAAAATTAAATAAGGAGAACGTATGGAACAGTTGTTAAAAGATTACGCTAGATTACTAGCAAGAAGAGGAATTAATGTTCAAAAAGGTGAGGAAGTTTGGATAGAAGCTTCATTAGATCAACCAGAATTTGTTAGATTAGTCGTTGAAGAATTATACCAAGCAGGTGCTGGATATGTTTCAGTACGTTATTCTGATGACTTAACAAAGAAAATTACATATAAACACGCTAAGCTTTCAGAGTTAAGTAAAATGCCTAATTATGTTATGGCTAGATGGAAATATAGAAAAAAGAAACTTCCATCAATGTTATATATCATTGCTGAAGATCCAAATGTCTTTAATGGCGTTAACCAAAAGAAATTAACTAAAGCAAAGATGAAATGGTATCCAAAAATCAAACCATATAGAGATGCGATAGATGGCAAATATAAATGGTGTATCGCTGCAGTACCTAATACTAACTGGGCTAAAATGGTCTTCCCTGGAGAACCAGACGATGTCGCAGTAGCTAAATTATGGGACGCTATCCTTTCAACATCTCGTGTTGATGGTAACGACCCTGTTGAAAATTGGAATAAGCATAACGCTGACTTATTAGAAAAAAGAAATAAATTAGCATCGTTTGGTCTTGTTGAACTCCAATATAAAGCTAGTAACGGCACTGACTTCAAAGTTGGTTTAGATGAATATAGAGTATGGGGCGGCGGATTTGAAAAATGTGTCAATAAGAGCGACTATAACCCAAACATTCCTTCTGAAGAAGTATTTACTTCCCCACTTGCTGGCGTAGCAGAAGGTACTCTTGTTGCAAGTAAACCACTATCATACAACGGAGAACTCATTGAAGACTTCTCAATCACATTTAAAGATGGAAAAGTCTCAGAAGTAAAAGCAAAGAAAAACCAAAAATTATTAGAACAAATGGTTAAGATGGACGAAGGTGCTTCAATGTTAGGTGAATGCGCTTTAATCGCTTATGATACACCAATTAGAAAAACTGGATTATTATTCTATAACACATTGTTTGATGAAAATGCTGCATGCCACTTCGCTCTTGGAGCAGGCTTCCCTGAATGCATTAAAGGCGGTTTAGATATGTCACATGATGAACTTGTTGCTCATAAAATGAATGACTCTATGATTCATGTTGACTTCATGATTGGTACTGCTGATTTAGATGTCGTTGGTATTACAAAAGACGGCAAAAGAATCCAAATCTTTAAAGAGGGTAATTGGGCATTCTAATCGCTAATAATTCTCAAGATATAATAAGTCTAAGAAAGCAATCGTCACGTCGTTTGATGTGACGATTTTTTTATTCAAAACATCAATCTTTTTTAGAGAAGATATGATTTCGTAGATGTGGCCACGCTTAAAAAATCTAATCTTTAAATCCTGATTATGATAATTAACTAAAATTTCATTTATTTCTTCAGCCACATCTTGCGAAATCTTAGGTCTTTCTATCTTCCTATTATCTTCATAAGTGCCTTCTAAAGATGGCGTTTGTTCCACCAAAGACTTATACGGAGCCCATTTTTTCATGCCGCGATCGCTCATTTTCTATGTCCTCCAATTTGATTATGTCTTTCTATAGCGGTGCTACCTTCCATTAAAGCGCTAGCTCTTAATATTGAGTTTTTACCAAACTTTTTATGTAGTTTATCAATAGCTTTCTGCATATCTTGAACTTTAATTTGGGCGCTTCCATCTTCAAATAGATTAAGTTGTCTATAATCATCATTTTCTAGTTTGCCAAAACCAATACCTACTCTACGGACAAATCTAGATTCATCCATATGCTTTTTATATATTTCTAAACATGCTTTAAATAACTCTTCAGCATTATCAGTAGGAGTTAATAAAGACATCTGCCTAGCAAATCCACCTTCTATTGAATAACCAATATATAAACTAACAACATTTGTAAGTTTACCTTCTTCTCTCATTCTAAAAGATAAATCATCTAACATTTCTCTAATGATTGTGACGGTTTCTTTACAATCATAATCTCTAGGAAGAACTTGACCAATGTTTAAACTATGCTCTTTTGGAATATAAATTTCATGAACATCTGCTTCATCAATACCATTAGCATGGTTATGCATTTGTTCTCCCATAATTCCAAACTTAGAAACGATAAAATCTTTATCAGAAGTAGCTAAATCTCCTAAGGTATATATTCCTAATTTATTTAATCTAATTTCTAATCTAGGACCTATTCCCCAAATTTTTGTTAAAGGAGTAATTGGCCACATTCTTTCTTTAATTTCATTTCCTCTTAAAGTAGCGATTCCATTTTTCTCTTTCTTGGCAAAGTTATCTAACGCAACCTTAGCAAGGAAAAAATTATCACCAATGCCACCAGTAGCGGTTAATCCTGTTTCATCATTTATTTTCTTAATTACCATCTCAACAAACTCAACAGGAGTCTTTTTATAATAAGGAAGATAACTAGTCATATCTATAAATGCTTCGTCTATGGAATATACATGAATATCTTCATAAGCAACAAAACTTAAAATAATAGACACTACCTTACTAGACATTTCAATATATCTAGCCATACGTGGAGTAGCGTATATGTACTTAAATTTCTTAGGTAGTTCTTTAACTCTACATCTAGAAGGAACACCTTTAGCTTTTAAATATGGAGAAACACTTAAAACAATTGTGTTAGGGCTTCTTGAAATATCCGCCACTACTAAAGAGGTTTTAAAAGGGTCTAATCCTCTATCAATACATTCGACAAAAGAATAGAAAGCTTTAAGATCAATAACTGCTATATTTCTTCCGCTATTCATAGAGACATTATAACTAAAATATACATAATTGTCTTAAGACAAACTAAGTTTTATAATTATAAAGAATTTTGGAGAAAAATATGAAAGCAATTATCGACATTAAAGACTACGGAACTATTAAAGTAGAATTAAATCCTAAAGAAGCTCCTATTACAGTTGCAAACTTTGTTAAACTCGCAAAAAGTAGGTTTTATAATGGATTAACTTTCCATAGAGTTATTAAAGGATTTATGATTCAAGGTGGCTGCCCTAAGGGTAATGGAACAGGTGGACCTGGATACACAATTAAAGGAGAATTCTCTTCTAATGGAGTACCTAATACAATCTCACATAAAAGAGGAGTCATCTCTATGGCGAGAGCCTATGATCCAAATAGTGCAGGTAGTCAATTCTTCATCATGCATAAAGATGGGAATTTCTTAGATGGCCAATACGCTGCATTTGGAGAAACAGTCGAAGGTATTGAAGTAGTTGATAAAGTTGCTTCAGTAAGAACTTCGCCTAACGATAAACCATTAACTCCTGTTGTAATTAACACTATTACAATTGAAGAATAAAAATTAAATTGAGTTTCCTTAGTGGAAATTCTTTTTTTATAATTAAGATAACTAAAGGGGACTATATGTATAACAAAACATTAAAACTATATAATGGCATTTCTATTCCACAATTAGGTTTAGGCACTTGGCTTATTAAAAATTGTGACGCAAAAGAAGCAGTTAAAAACGCTCTTTTATTAGGATATCATCATATTGATACTGCAGAAGCTTATGGTAATGAAGAAGGTGTAGGCCTAGGTATAAAAGAATCTGGAGTTAAAAGAGAAAAAATCTTTTTACAAACAAAACTACACGCAGAAGCAAAAACCTATAAAAAAGCTAAGAAAGAAATCGAAAAATCTTTTGAAAAACTTGGAGTAGATTATATAGATTTAATGATTATCCATTCTCCTCAACCATGGATACATTTTAGAAACGGCAAACATTATGAAGAGGGAAATCTAGAGGCTTGGAAAGCACTTGTTGAATTCTATAAAGCTGGCAAAATTAAAGCTATTGGTGTATCTAATTTTGAAAAAGTAGACTTAGAAAACATTATTAATAACTCAGACGTTAAGCCAATGGTAAACCAAATTTTATGCCACATCGCTAATACAGACTTCGATTTAATCAACTACTGTCAAGCAAATGATATTGTTGTAGAAGCATATTCTCCTATTGCTCATGGTGCATTATTAACTAATGATGTTGTTATTGATATGGCTGTTAAATACGGAGTATCAATCGCCCAATTATGTATTAAATATACACTTCAATTAGGTTTAGTTTCTTTACCTAAAACTGCTAATGTAGAGCATATGAAAGCAAATGCTGATTTAGATTTTGAAATCAGCGAAGAAGATATGGATCTTTTAAAAAACATTAAAAAGATTGAATCTTATGGTGCTGCCTCTGGATGGCCTTGTTATAAAAAACAAATGTAAAAGTTTTATAACGGTGCAATAATAATCCAGATGGGTCTGTAGCTCACCTGGGAGAGCGTCTCGTTCGCAACGAGAAGGTAACGAGTTCGAGTCTCGCCAGATCCACCATAATTTAAAAATGACTTTGATATTAATATGTCAAAGTGTTTTTTATTAAAACTGAATTAACAAGAAATAATAACGATGTTAATTTAGATAGCGAGATACGAGAATATAAAACTAAATATTCATTAATTAAGGAAAAATATTTTGAATATATAGTAAAGTAATGTTCAGTTTTCAAAAATACTATTCTAAATTTGTACATTTTTTAACATAAGTATTCAATTTTCGTTCGAACACCCTTTTTTTAAATCATCAAGCAAATAAAGAATTAATAAAGAATTATATTTGCAATATCCTAAAAAGCTATATTTTTAAATTTTCTAGAGTATTTAAATCCATAAATGTTTTTTTGAATATTTATTGTATTTTTATGTATTTACTTGTATTATATTAAAGAAAGGAGAGGAAACTTATGATTAAATGGTTTAATGTTAAAGCTAAAAAAGGTGTTGCTTCTCTGTATTCTAACAACATCACATTAAACACCACGGCTATGTATCCTTTTGAAGATGCACATAGAGTCCAAGTTGGTCAAGACGATGATGGAAACATTGTTATTCAACCACTAAGTAAAACTGTCGTGGAGTCTTTCAATTTGGATGAGAGTTGTCTACTAAAAATTGAGCGACACAAAAGTTTTGCGAGAATATCTTCAACTGCTCTTATGAAGCAAATTGAAGAACTTCTCAAAATTTCCTTATCAAAAGTCCCAGTCCAATTTACAACATCCTGGGATTCAGAAGGAAACGTCCTAACCATTTTAATAAAAGAAGGACAATTATAATTTCTATTAGGTAAAAGGAGGAAGAAATTATGCCACCATGGCTTATCGTACTAATTTGTGTTGTAGCATTACTCGCATTGATATTAGTTGCAGCATACACAAAAGCTGGACCAGATGAAGCAATTATGATTTCTGGTCTAGGAAAAAGAAAAATTTTAAGAGGAAGAGCTGGATTAAGAGTTCCATTCTTCCAAAGAAAAGACAAATTGTCATTAAAAGCATTCCAAGTTGATATTAAGACTCGTGAATCAATTCCAACTAATGAATTTATCAACATCATGGTTGATGGTGTTGCTAACTTAAAGATTTCAAGTAATCCACAATTGTTAGAAAGAGCTTTTGAAACAATCCTCGGCATGGGTAAGAACGACTTAATTGAACAAGTCAAACAAGTCCTTGAAGGTAACATGCGTGAAATAATTGGTACTGTCGGTATTAGACAATTAGTTCAAGATAGAAAAGGAGTAGCAGAAGCTGTTAAAGAAAACGTTATTCCTGATATGCAAAAGTTAGGTCTTGAATTAGTTAACTTCAACATTCAAAACTTCTCAGATGATAATGATGTTATTAAAAACTTAGGTATTGATAACATCTCTCAAATTAGTAAAGAAGCTGCCATTGCTAAAGCGAATGCTGATAGAGATGTTAGCATCGCTAGAGCAAAAGCTGAACAAGATGCAAACGAAGCAGAAGTTAATGCTAAGACAGTTATCGTACAAAAGAATACAGAATATGCTTTAAAAGAAGCAGAATTAAAAATTAAATCCGATACAGCAAAAGCAGACGCAGATGCTGCATATAAGATTCAAGAACAAAAGAGACAAGAAGAAATCAACGTTGCAACAACAAACGCTGAAATTTCTAAGAGAGAACGTGAAGTTGAACTTGGAAATAAAGAAGTTGAATTAGCTGAAAAGAAATTGGCAGCTACAATCAATAAAAAAGCAGATGCTGAAAAATATGCTACTGAAAAAGCTGCTGAAGCTGAACTCTTTAAAAGAAAGGCTGCTGCTGAAGCTGAATTAGTAGAAGCTCAAAGACAAGCAGAAATTAAGAAGGTTGCTGCAGATGCTGAAAAAACAGCTCGTGAACAAGCTGCAACCGCTGTCAAGATTGAAGCTGAAGCAAATAAAGAAGCAGCATTAGCTGAAGCAAAAGGCATTGAAGCAAAAGGTCAAGCAGAAGCTGATGCAATTAGAGCAAAAGCAGACGCTATGAAATCTTATAACGATGCTGCAACATTAAAACTCATTCTCGAAAGTAATGTCTTGCCAGAAACAGTCAGAGCATATTCAGAACCAATCGCTGCTGCTCTTTCACAAATTGATGGTATCACAATGTATGGAGATGGAAACGAAGCAAAACTAGTCAGTGAAATTCAACAACACGGCGACCAAATCTTTGCTGGTTTAAATAAAACTTTAGGAATTGATTTAAAATCATTATTACTTGGATATTTTGGGGACAAAGTAATAACTAATAACAAATCAAAAAAGGCCTCTAAAGATACCAAAGAAGATTAATACTTCGTTCAAATAGACCCACATCTTAGATGAGGGTCTTTTTTTTATCATTTTTTTGTTCTAGAATATATCGGCTATGAATCAAAGAAAAACTATTAGAAGAATATGTATTAACGCAATCATGCTAGCTCTATTTTGTATAGTTGGTATGTTTTCAATTCCTTTAGGTGCAAATATAAAAGTATCGCTGCAACTTTTAATTGTATTCATCATTTGTCTTACAATGGAGAGCGTCATTGATTGCTTAATAATCACATCACTTTATCTACTTTTAGGATTGTTCTTGCCTTTTTATGCAGGCTTCAACATTGGAATAAGCCCTACTTTTGGGTATGTTATTTCATTTGTTGTTATATCTCCAATTATCTTCTTTTTGAACAAGATTCCAAAGTTATATGCTCCAGTTAGAATGTTTATAGCTTGTTTTGTTGGATTGCTTGTCTGTTATGCGATTGGAACAACATTTATGGCGCTTTATCTACAATGGGACTTGCCAAAAACACTCGCTGTATCTGTTTTGCCTTATTTACCTTTCGATATAGCAAAAATAGTTGTTTCTATATTAATTGTGTTTATACTTCCACCAAGATTATTTAAACAAGAAGACAATAAATAACTATTTTTATTTAATTTTTTGAGGTCCATCCACTATTTCTATTTTCTCAATAGTTGGATGGATTTTTAATTTGGCAAAATATTCTTTATCGACATTCGTCTTAAAATCTTCGAATATTTTGCTACTAATTAAGGCAATCGCACATCCACCAAAGCCGCCGCCAGTCATACGTGCACCAATAGAGCCTGAATGTAAGGCGGCTTCCACAATTGTGTCTAAGTATTCTCCGGTTACTTCATAATCTTCTTTTAAAGATCGATGTGATTCGTTTAAAAGTCTACCCATTTCTTCAGTTTTGCCTAAAGTCATCATAGAACTAAACTGTTGAACACGTTCATTTTCTGTAACCACATGTTTCACACGTTTGTAAAGAGTAGGGTCATTTAATAGTTTTTCGCACTCTGGCAATTGATATTCAAATAACTCGCATAAATTATTAACATTAAATCTTTTCTTTATTATTTCGAGCGCTTTTTCACATTCTTCAACTCTTTCGTTATATTTAGACTTAACAAGATTGTGTGGCATATTTGTTTTTAACACTACAAAGAAATAAGTGCGTAATGCCATTTCTTTATAGTCATATCTTAAGTTGCTGCAATCTAAAAGAATCGCATTATTCTTTTGCCCTAATATAATCGCAGTTTGATCCATTATTCCGCATTTCAATCCACAAAACTCATTTTCAGTTCTATGTGCTAATTTTGCTAAAGTCATTAAATCAATACCTAACTTAAAAACATCATTAACAATAAAAATTACTAAGTCCAATAAGGCTGCTGACGATGATAAACCAGCACCTAATGATATATCTGAATCTATAAATATATTTAGACCACGTGGAATAATATAGCCTTGCCCTTTTAAAGTAGCAAAAATGCCAAACACATAGTTCGACCAAGAATTTCTTTTTTTGAATGAAATAGTGTCGATTTCTGCACTAAATTTAGAATCAAATTTATTTGAATACACTACAACTCTTTTATCTAATCTACAAGAAAATAAACCAGTCATATAGTAGGAGATTGTGCATGGCAAAACTTTACCGCCATTATAATCAATATGCTCCCCAATTAAATTTATTCTTGCAGGAACTTTATAAACACCTTCACTTTTGCAATTAAAAATACGGATAAATTTATTCTCAAGTTCAATAAGTTTGTTTTGATATGAATTTAATACGTTCATATTGTTGATTCCTTTATTGATTTAATCATGAATATAAATTTAATAAAGACGCTTAAAACATTCATAGTTTCTAGGAAGCATGAATATAAAGCATTTCTTAATTTTAATATACATATAAAGAGAGTTTATTCAAAGAAAAAGCTTGGAAAACCAAGCATTTCTTCTTTAATATAAACCTTTTTTATATACACCTTTATCAACTAGTTCTTTTAAAGCTTTGACTACGCCTGGCTTATCTTCTTTATAAGTAACTCCAAACCAAACAGAATCAGTATTTAGTATTTTCATTGTTGCTTTGCCAGTACTCACAAGTTTATCAACAACACTCGCAATTAGGAGTTCAGACTTAGGAATATCGATATTATCTTTTAACCACTTTGGAAAAATTTCTTTTAAGTGAACAACGATATCCACATTAAATGCGAATAAATTCATTGATGCAAGAGTATTTTCTTCAACTTCAAACTCATTACTGCCATCTAAAGGACTTGCAATTATTCTTCCATTTATTCTTTCAACTTTTGATTCGATTAATCTTTCAAAATTTCCGTTTTTATCTTGCAAAAGAACGCCTCTTTTAACAGAACCATTTTCTGTCATAGTGTTACTAATCTTAAAAGCAACATTAGCATATTTTCCTACACTATTCCTTGGAAGAGATTTCAAATAATCAGAAGCTACTTTAAAGGCATCAAATCCATAAAAATCATCACCGTTGATTATTATAAAATCTTCTTTAATTAAATCTCTTGCTGCAAGAATTGCTTGAACTGTGCCCCAAGGCTTTTCTCTTCCATCAGGGCATTTAAAGTCTTCTGGCAAATCATTCAAATCTTGAAATGCATAATCGACCTTCACGATTTTTTCCACTCTTTTGCCAATTGTATTTTTGAATGCTTCATAAAAATCTTTTTTGATTATAAAAACAACAGAATTAAAGCCTGCTCTTTTTGCATCATATATAGAATAATCTAATAAAAAATTTCCGGCATCGTCCATTGGTTCCATTTGTTTTAGACCACCAAATCGGGAACCCATACCTGCTGCTAATATTACTAATTGCATAATTTCTCCTTTAGACATTAAATATTATATAAATATTTTGTTAATAAAATAATTGTTTTTGCGTCCTTTATGGCGTTATTTTTGATCATTCTTTTTAATTCATCTTTTTGCACAAAAACTAAATCTAAATCCTCGTCAAAATCGAAATTCGTTTTAGTTTTAACACAATTTTTTGCTACATAAAGATAAATTATTTCATTCGTATATCCAACACTAGGATACATACATCCATATTCTTCTAACCTTTCAGCTTTATATCCTGTTTCTTCTTCTAACTCACGCAAACCAGCCTGATATGGATTTTCACCGCTTTCCAATTTACCTGCTGGCAATTCTAATACTTCTTGATTGAAAACATACCTGAATTGTTTAACTAAGGCTATCCTGTTATCAATTTCCATTAGAATGCACACGCCTCCATTGTGAGTTACATATTCCCTCATTGTTTTTGCTCCATTAGGACACAGAATATTATCTTTATGGAGAGTTATAACACTCCCTTCATACAAAATTGTTCCTGATATTTTTTTCTCTTCTTTATTCATAAATCATTTTATTTGCGTTCGCTTTTTTTAAATTTCATACCTTTTTGTAAACATAATTCTCTCAAAGCATCGACATAACATTGTTTTGGTCTGATTCGAATCGAAGGATCTTCACTTCTCCATGTTCTGCATGTCTTTGGATTTACTTGGACATGTCTTGCGATATCGCTATATGTCATTACCTGATTTGCTGGCAGCTCATAGACAAGATAATTAAACATCTTCATCAAATCATCGTACGAAATATCTGACGGAGGACTATTTTTATCATCAATAGTTTTTTCTCTATATTGATTACGAGTTAAAGAAAGTTTAGATTCTTCACTATCCTGAGATAGCTTATTAACAATAGGAACATAATCAAAATCGCCTCCTTCCTTATTAATTCCCGGGAGGGAAGGAGTTATTTCCGGCTTCCTTATATATTCATCTGCAGCAATACATAATGCTTCACTTTTAGTAAGCTCTAAACCTTTTTCCTCACTTATAACTTTTCTTAATATTTCAATCTTTCTGCATTCTTCTTTCGAAACAGTTATTGCCACTCTTTTTTTTCCGTGCCTAATCATAAAATTCTCGTAACACTAGTGTAACACCTTTCTAACACTATTGTAACACTATTGCAAAAATTATTTCATAAAAATTATATTTTTTGTTGTAATTGTTTTATATTCAAAAAAACGCTTAAAAATTTAGTCTAAAAATAACAAAAAATGGAAAGGGCTAGGTATTATTTATGAATTTCCAGGAATTTTAATAGTTGATAACGGCATGCTTAAAACTTTGAATTCCACCATAAAATAAATAATAAAATCATCTTAAAAATAATCTTTTTTTTCTATAAATAATACTTCTTTTGATTACACCTCCTTGACTATTCGCTTCCCGATAAGGAAGGAGGAGGGAGGTTGGGAGGAGGAGCCAAACAAAAAAACGCCTGATAAAATACAAACTGGAAGATTTTTCTCTCTGTTTTTAAAAGCAAAAAAATTGAAAAGTAAGAATTTTTAGAATTATTCCGGCTACCAATCTTTAGCAAAATAAGAATATTGATGCACAGTAACACATATTTTGCCTTTTTTCGTTATTTTTAGCCTATTTAAACCTCTTTTGACGGTGTTTGCGGTCAATTCCTTATTGCTAAAATTACGTCCCTTAAAACGCTTAAAATTGCATTTGATAATAATAAATTATTACTTTCTGTTTTCTGCAATAGCGAATTTCCTATAAGTAATATCCGCGCTATTCACAAAAAAACGCGTTTTAAAAAACTGCCATATAAAGGCAAAAAATCAAAAAATATATATCATCAAGCGATAGTGGTGGTGGTGGGGGAGATGTGCGTTTTAAGCTGATAAAGAAAAAGAGCCCATTAGATAGAGCTCTCTACTTAACTTTGCATTAAGGCTTTTTTCTTTTTTGACGCTGAACTAATATCTTTTTTTATTTCTGTAATTAAAGCACGTTCTTCTTCTTCGGAATCCTCAATTTCAACGCCATCGAGGATATCTTGAAGTTTATACTCACGCTTCAAATAACGAATGGTTTGGAAGCCAATAATAGTAGTTAAAGTCGCATTAATTGTTCCATCTGTTACGCTACCAATTACTGTCGAAATAAAAGGGATTTCTTTAGCTGCGCCACCTATTAATTTTCCTATTCCACCTGCAATTGAAGAAGTGGCGCTTTGTATGCCATACGCCAGCAAGGCATTTGTTATGACGTTTTTATAGATCTTTAGCATTTGAGCGTCATTTGGTCTATAACCATATAAAAAAACAAGTTTTTTTATTAGATTTATTTCAGATACCGTAACAATTAACGAATCAACACGCTCAGATTGAGAAATAGTAGTGGTTAAACCTACTTGGAACGATATATCTCTGATCATTTTTCTTGATGCTTTCTTAATATCTGTATTATAAATATCGGTCAAAGCAGCCTTAAGTGATTTAGAATCTTTTTTCGCTCTTGCTACTGCAATTGGGGTAATTTTTGCATCAGAATACCAGCCATTTCCGTTCGTTGAAATTGATAAGTCAATCATTTTATCTGCAATTTCTTCTCTTAAGCGCGCATTATGTTTTTGAGCAGCCTTTGCATTTTCGCGATTTACGTGAGTAATAAAGTGCTTACTTGTTGTAATTTTAACTATCGGAACAATGTACAAAAATAAAAATATAAGTATACTTATAGAAACTCCAATGTATCCTGCTACTTTATGAATAGTAAAGAGCTTTTCAACAAAAGAAAACATCATAAAAACTATGACTATTCCTATTGCAGTGACCAATAAAACAAAAAACAATTTTATTTCTTTAAAATTTTTCGGTTGAGTATATTTATTAATATACTCATCAAGGCTAATTTTGTTTTCCTTGTTTTTTTGGTTCTGATTTGCCATAGCGATCACCTTCTTTCCAACATTATATAGGAGTTTTTTAGGTACTAAAACAAAATATTTTGTCCTAATATTGATTTATAGATTTTATAACTTTGCAGAAAAATCATAAATAGGTTAATTTTTTGATTTTTTTCTGAGCTAAATGCCTCATTTAACCTATTTTTAAAGATATTTTTGATTAATATTTATTAGCAAAAATAGAAAAAACTAAATTTAACGGATA
>JAILIF010000100.1 GCA_024695405.1 Bacilli bacterium | reverse complement strand
AACACCCTTAAAACCATCATTGAATAGATTCTAAAGAGCATTTTTGTAAAAATCTTATTTTGTTGCAATAGAATTGCTAACTAACATTCATAAATTGCTTTTTGCTCTTTTTTATGTAGGAACGAGAAATAAATAATTACCAAGTAAATAGCAACTATAGCTCCTATTGCAATATTAATTAAATAATATGACACTTCTGTACCTTCACCATAAACAATATAATCTGCAAAATCATAATTCATCATATTAAAAATGAAGTGGAATAACACACAATACCAAAATGATCCACCGAATACATAAATCATTCCTAATACAATTCCTAATGTAAATGTATAAACGATTATTATTAAATCAGCTGGATTGAAACTACTGAAGAAATGAGTTAAATGACATGCAGCAAAAATAGATGCTGCAATAATAATCTTAATCATCGGTTTTTCAGAATCATCTAGATTATCAATTAGAATCATTCTAAAAATATATTCTTCGTTTATTGCAACGCATAAAGACAATAAGATTTTTAATAGTAAATCAAAAGAAAACGTAAAATTATAACTATTTTCAGGCAAAATCAAATTAAAATAATTTGAAAAGCACAAAATAAACGCTGGTATAAAAAGAAGAATATTTCTATTATTATGCTTTCTTTCTTTAAACTTTAATGGGCTCTTTTTTAGAATCAATCTTACTAAGAAAAAGATGACCAATTGTCCAAATATTCTGAAAATAAGTGCGAGCGTATCAGACATTCCAAACCATTCAAAAGGAATAGATGATATACCTATGTAAAATAAAATTATAATTAACGTGTCTAACAATTTACTCTTTGTCATCTTCGATAGGTTTATTAAAAACATACTTTCTTAATATCAATAATGTAGGCACAAAAATAATCCATATTAATACGCATATGACTTGGCTTGGGTATAATCCCAATAATGTTCCACCACGTCCATCATCTCCTCTAAAGAATTCAATGATAAATCTAAAGATAGAATATGCAGCCATATAAACATGTAATGTATATTTAAATTGAGCTTTAAAAATAAGGAAAAATAATATACCAGTTAAAACAAATAAGAATATTGCTTCAATCAATTGTGTAGGAATTCTTTTTCCAATTACAGGAAATTCAATCCCAATCCATGAATCTGTATGTTTTCCATAGCAACAACCTGCTAAAAAGCATCCGATTCTTCCAAAAGCATGTGCGGAAGTAATACAAATAGGAGCTACTTTTACAACGTCTTCAAATAATATGTTATCGTGCTTTTTAAGATAGAAGATATAAAGTAAGATAAACACTATAACACCAACTATCAAGCCACCATAGAAAGTCATACTAAATGTAAAAGTATAATTTTGTGGATCTTTTATTAAGTCGTATAGATTTTGGAAAAGCATCGCTCCAACAATTCCTAAAGCGATAGTAAAAAAGGTACAAGCAATAATATCTAATATAGCGTTTCTAGAATAATTTCTTCTCTTAAAGTAAAAAACAATCCAAAAAATAGATGTAGCTATGCCAATAGCGATTAACAATATATATGAAAAATCTTCAATTCCAAATAAATCAGGACACATTATTTTTCTTCCTCTTTCTTTCTAGGGTAGCAAAAGAAATATAGGGCCACTAAGCCTAATAGTAAAAAGAAATTTAATAAAGCAAATTTTAAGCCTAATGCAAAGAATGATAAAAAGATATCTAAAGGTAAAATAGTTAAAAAGAAATAAACAGCTAAATCAAATCCAACGACAAACATGATTAACGCATTACGTTTACTTTTTTTATTAACTACGCCTTCTTTTACGTACATCGCATTTTTTAACAAAGATGATCCATTAATCATTGCTTTGAAGGAATAATAAAATACAATGCTTTCCATAATAAGTTGGAAAAACATATAGACTATAGACATAATATGAGAACTTGTTTGTGATGCATCAACTGTATCTGTTTTTACTAAACAGAAAATAATTGAAAAACATGTTATCAAAAATAAGCAGCCGATGCCTATAAGCATTCCCCTAAAATACTTTTTATCAGTCATATCATATATTATAAGTTAAATACTTATAGTTTTACATAGAAAATAATAAATCATAATTTCGCTAAACGCACGTTTAGTGAATGATAAGTAAAATTAAAACGACCTTTTGGCCGTTCTAATCATTAGTCTTTATTTTCTTCGTCGTCTTTATGATTTTTGCCTTTAACGATTTTTTCAGCTTCTGCTTTATGATCGTCAGTTTTGAATTTTCTAACAGCAATCATCTTAGGATGTTCGATATCTCTTTCATCCATTAAGACATATCCGACTTCGCCTGGAACTCTATAAGTTCCGTTTCTAGCGATTACATTAGTTCCTGCTTTTAATGTAGTTAATTTAGCTTCTTCTACAGGATAATAAACTCTTTTACCATCTCTTTCGACTTTTTCAACGTATTCGCCATTAACTTCATATACATCTTTATAAAAGCCTTCTCTAATAACTTTAACTAATTTATCTGCATTTAATGCAGTAATTAAAGCATCATCTAAAGCGTAGTATCTATCACTACCATCTTTATTCTTCATTACGTTTCCATCTTTATCTCTAGATAATTCGATGAAAACTTCATAAACACTACGAGAAGTATCGACTTCGTAATTACCACCAGAAACCTTTACATATGTTTCATAGTTTGCAAGCCTGTTTTTGTACATAATTAAAACCTCTAATTAATTTAACTTAATTATTTTAGCAAAAATATTCTTTATAAGGTAGCAAACAAATAATTTTCTTTATTAATGCTTAATTTTATGTAGTTAAAAAGGCTATTTATTATTGCCAACTAAGGTTTCTAAAACATAATACATTGTTTTATTTGTATCATATTTTATTTTAAACACTTCGTTAGTTGATAAAGGTTCTAAAGACACTATTGAACAATAAGTATCATCAGTAGATTTATATGTAAGAGATGCAGCGAAAATAACTTTTGCTTCATACACATTATAGTTAAATGGATTATCGTTAGAGAATCCCTCTAGTTTACTAGCAAAAGTTCCTGAAATATTCTTTTTAGCTTCTTCATTCAATTCTTCTTTATATAAAGTTGAAGAAATAGTTAAATCTTCATACTTCATATAATCTGCATTAATTTTTGAGATACAACTATCGATAGAATCAGAATTATATGAAATGTTTACTTTAATTAAAGAACTTTCTTTATCGTGCATTTGGGCAACTGCGCAGTAATATACACCATCATTTTTATATTCAATTGAAGAAATAGAAGAAACATAATTACTTACAGTAGAAACATTTATTTGCTTTTGGTATTCCTTATTAGCGATATATCTTAATCCTCTAATAAAAATTTCAGCGTCTTTTTTGTATTGATAATCAGCATCTTCTTTTTTACTATTATTTTCAGAAATATAACTTCCACCAATAGTTACAAAAGTAAATGCGGTTAAGCAAAATAAAGCAAAACCACCAGCAATTAAGCTTGCCTTTAACATATTTTTATTATTTTGTTTTGCATCTTCTTTTTCTAACATAATTAATTCTATTGATTAATATCAATATCCTCATTTTTATTTGTAGAATCTTCTACATTATCTTTTTTAACACTATTTTCATCGCTTATCGATACTTCTACATCGTGTTCAACAATATTATTTTCTTCATTTTGGCCGTCTTGAGCGTGCTCTTTTTCATATTGCTCTATTAACTCGTGGTCTCGTTTTTCAGCTTCTGCAATCGCTCTTTTATTTCTTCTTGTACCTGCAACCATAATAATTCCTATTAAAGTACAAATAAATTCTCTGAAACGATAAACAAGGAATGTTGGCGAAGCAACAAGTGCTTTTGTATCTTCATCAAATAAGAATTTTAAAACAAGTTGCATTCCACCTTCTCTAGTACCCGCTTGCATTGGAATAATAAATACTAGATTACCAATTAATGAGCAAGTAGACATAACCATTAATCCTTGGAAATAATTAAATGGAGCACCATCAATTGGAGTACGACCATTTAAGAAGAAACTAATAATTACGAAATATTCAAGAGCTTCTAATAATCTAGAAGTAAATTGAATAAGCAAAACCATTAAGAATCTAAACCAATCTTTACGGAAAACATTAATTAATCTATCAATTTCAATATATTTTTCTTTCTTTGCTTCTACCATCGGAACAAGTTTTTTCCCAATAAGAGGTAATTTTGTTAAAAATCTCATAACTGGATAAACCATATTCACTCTTAAGAAAATAAGGCAGAAAGTTGCAGCAAAATTAAATACACCAGTAACTAAAAGAAGTATATCAATAAATGTATCGCCAGGCATGCCATAACAAATATATGTAATAACACCTGCATCCCACAATAATAAGTGACCAACAGCGTACATAATAGTAAAAGAGAAAGTTGCAGATGCAGCTTTTTCTGTAGATACATATTTTTTAAGTTCCATGATTCTATATGGCTCACCACCAACTAAACCAGCTGGAGTAACGTTGTTTAAAGCAAAACCTGTAAAAGTAATTTTAAACATATGCCACGGATCTATTTTTTTAGAATCTTTTCTTAATATGATTACGTAAGTTAATGTGTGAAGAATATAAATTACAATCCATATTCCAAAACATGCACCTAAAACAGCAAAGAATTTGCCTTCAGTAAAAAGTTCCCATTCAATATTTGCAGGATCATTAGCAATAATAAGAGCTACGATTCCAGCAATACCGATGAGAAGGAATATATATTTATAGTATCTTTTAAAGAAACTACCTATACTAAATATTCTTTTCTTTTCTTTCATCTAATACCTTTTTCATTACTTCAGTAGATTCTTTTGCGACTTTTTCGAATTTATGACTCAAAATTAATCTAATTGGTTCTAATATCAATAAAACAATAGGGAAGATTAATAATTCCCAAGAGATATTGCATACACCAATGAATCTTAAAATTTCAGTAGTTAATAATAATCCGAATAAAACATATGTTCTAAAATTAAATACTAAAATATTTGGTAATCTAGCAAATTTTCTAGCGTTTTCTCTATAGTAAGTAGAAACTTCGCTTGGAATTTCTCCACCATTTTCTCTAATAAGTTTTAATAACTCTTGAAGTTTTGGAGTAGCACGTTCTTGAAGTTTTGTATAACTAATATATGACTTTAAAACAAATTTCTGGAAACCTTTTGGAGCTTCATCAACAATTCTTTTCATATCTTCTGAACTATGCAATTCACTACCTCTATCTGAAGCGCTTAAGAACATATAAGAATTTCTAAAATAATCAGCCGCTCTACTTTCTGCTGCGTGAATAAATACGCCAAATACTACAATAAAAGCAAATAGTCCTAAACCATACCATGGGAACCAAGGAATATCAGTAAATGGAATATTTGTGAAGAATATGATTCTAATTGCTAAACATAGATAAATAGCAAAATAAACGACGCTATCAATTGTTCCATCGAAGCATCTGCCAAACATAGATCCTTTATGTGATATTCTAGCCACTTGACCATCAGCGCAATCTAAAATTGAGCAGAATATAATCATTAAAATACCAATAATTGTGCAAATTAAATTGTTAAATACAAGTAGAACCGCACCACCAATACCAAACAAGCCACCAATAATGCTAACTAAGCTTGGTGAAGCATCTAATTTAGCGAACACTCTTGCGATTGGCAATGATACTCTTTCAGTAAAAAGCAGGTCGAACCTGTCAGAAATGTCTAAACATTTTTCAAATTGTTTTGCGGGATTTTCTTTTTTCATAGTGTGTATATTATTAAACAAATCGAATAAAAATAAAAGTGGTAAATTATTACCACCAGTTTGTAACAATCTCTGCAAACGATACCGCATCGACAATTTCTACTTCTAAATCATCCACTTTTATTTTTCCGCTAAACTTACCGAAAACTTGATGCTGAATAGATTTTAAAACAATGAAATTTGTAGAATCTTTTCTATCAATAATAGGTTCAAATGTTAAGTCAATACCGCCATCTTTACTAGTGATTGTCCATTTTTGCATTACTCTATAGTTTCCTTTAGAGTCTCTTGGAACATTGAATGTTACATCTTTCAACTTGTATGCTTTTCCATCGTAAAATAACATATTTTCACTAGCTGCTTTTAAGTCTCCAAATCCATATCCAAAGTTAAAGCCAACTTCGTGTCCATTATTTTTCGCATTTAAAGAAGACCAATACCAAGTATTTTTATATGTCCAAACTCCTCTGCCCCAATCTAAAACTGCTCTAGTATCTTCTTCAGAGAAATAAATCCTTTCATCATTAAAGAAGAAATATCCTGTAGCAACCATGTTATTAATTTTTTGATTGTAGTAAAAATGTTTAGGCTTTTTAGGGAACGGAGTAGCAATAACCATTGATCCATCTACTTTTTCTGTTAATTCAAAGTGAGCTAATAATCCTTTTTTATCTACATAGTTTTTAACTTCTAAATCAATTAATCTTTTTCTATTCTCTGTAACAATTTTAATTTCGTAGTTTTTATCTTTCCAATAAGAAACACCGTTAGCGCTACTACTTGGAAGATTAATCTTTCCATTAGTGAATAATCTCATTGAACTTCTAGTTATATAGTTTGGTTTATCAAAGTTTAAAAGAGAGACACTAGCTAAACCCATGTATGAATTATCATCAATTGTGATAGCAATACCATAATGATTGTTACCAATATAGTAATAATCCCATTCTTTAATTCTCCATTTAGGAGCTTTAATGGCTTTTCTATCGTATTGTTTAACTAAATCAAAAGCGTATCCAGCTTCTATTAAATGCCCTTTTTTATCTAATAATGGACCTTGCTGAAGTAAATTTTGTTCCATACTACCCCCTAAAAAATAATATATATTATTCGAATATGTAAAATTCTTGCTTTAATTATAGAACGTTTTCTATCTTAAAATATCGAAAACGTGCCATAATTAAAGCAAGAATTTTACATATTCGAATAATA
>JAILIF010000092.1 GCA_024695405.1 Bacilli bacterium | reverse complement strand
GGAGGAAATAGGCAAAGTCTATTTAATTATTATGAAGAAATCAAAGACAAATGAGACAGAAGAAAAACAAAGTATACTAAGTTTTCCTAATAAGATGAATAATTTAACTTTTTTGGTTGTCTGTTTGGGATACTTTTTGGTTATGACTGTTTTATCTTTAATTATATCTCCAGGTGTTAATTATACTGTTATCCCTGAATACGAACACAAAATGGGTGATCCAATAGTTTCAGTATACTTTAGGAAGATTGATACACTAAACGAACAAAACGGTAAAATCTCAAGTAAAGAGACATTAACTGTTTATTTAGAAGATAATTCTACAAATAAAGAGGAATATGCGGTTAATTATGAAGTAAGTGGACTAACTCTTGGTGATAACATGGATTATATGTATACAGGAAGTAGAGCTAATTTCATTACAATGCCTATGACACACACCGTTAAAAGTCAAGTCAGCATTAAAGATGGCGGATATAAAGCACTGTTTGGAAAGATTTTATATCGTGAAAAAGGAACAGAGGATGAATTAACATCATATGAATTTAAAGAAGATGTAATTACTTTAGCAAAAAGAGAATTAAAGAAGATAAGCAATAACGATAATGTTCTTGAAGGAAAGTTTAGTTTTACTAAAAGCACTATAATAGACAAAGAAACAGAAAGCGCTAGCGTTAGTGTTACTCTATCAATATTAACTGAAGATGATAGTTATCATTTAGATTTTCAAACATTTATCGTGACAGCAGATGGAGAAATATACCCTATAATTGGTTTTTATGGATATTATGCCACAAAGAAAAAAACATTAAGCGGATATGTTAATTTATCAGGAAGCATCGAAATAAAATATTTTGTTGTCAAAGGAATATTTATTGATTCTAGTGAAGAGAAGACTGTATATTATTATAAGGAAGAAATCAAATAAAAAAATAACTTGACATTTTAAACGTTTTGAAGTAAAATATAATAGCATAGTTTATAGGAGGTGCTTCGCATGAAGGCTATAGGAACATATCAACCAAATAAGCGTAAACACAGTGTTACTCACGGATTCCGTGCTAGAATGGCTACTGCTAACGGTAGAAACGTTTTATCACGCAGACGTGCTAAAGGCAGAAAAGTATTAACTGCTTAGTTTAAATAGAAAAATCTTGGACCACTTGTATGTCAAACATTATTTGAGTGGTCCATTTTTTATTTAAATATGAATAGAAAATATAGTTTAAAACAAAACAAGGAAATAGAGCAATTGGTTAGATATAAGATCAGTGTGGGCAATAAATACTATGCTATTTACTACCATAAACATGATGGTGAGCCTCAAATTGCCTTTTCTGTATCAAAGAAAAACGGAAACGCTGTTGAAAGAAACTACCAAAAGAGAGTAATAAAGGAGATTGTTAGAGCAAACATCGACAGTTTAAAAGGATTAAAGATTCTAATAATTGTTAAACCTTCAAGCAAAGACTTGTCTTTTGGTGAAAAAAAAGAGAATATAGAATATTTAATTAACAAAATAAGAAAGGAGATAAAGTGATGAGAAAAGACACTTTATATAAGTTGAGATATTTATTTGCTTTAGTAATTATCGTGGCTTGCTTAGTGTTGGTTGGTTGTAGAAGAGGACAAACAACAGAAGTAACTTATAACCCTATATATGGATTTAAGTTTCCTTCATGGGACTTTCTAGTATGGCCTATGGCTGCTTTGATGTATGGACTAGGAAAGATCTTTGGTGGAGAATACTTCTTAGTAATTATTGTAGCTACAATTATTGTTCGTACAGCTGCATGGCCAATTTATGCCAAGAGTAATGATATGACATTGAAGATGCAAATGATAGCTCCAGAAACAGCAAAGATTGAAGCTAAATATGCTGGCAGAACTGACCAAGATAGTTTGCAAAGAAAACAAATGGAAACAATGCAATTATATAAGAAGTATGGAATTGGCTTAGGTGGATGCTTTATGCCATTCTTACAACTTCCAATATTCATTGCGTTCTATGAAACTCTACGTAGAATACCTGTAACTAGAAGTAGTTATATTGTTGAACACAGTGTTGGATTAACTTCAAAATTGCCACTAGATTTTGATTTCCTAGATGGATACATCTTTAATATTGATTTGTTTAGCGACATGAGTGCCGGAGGATGGCAAAAGACTGGTATTTGGATTTTGGCTATTGTTGTTGCATTAACACAACTAGCAAGTCAAATCTTAATGAATCTTCGTCAAAAGAAGCAAAGAGAAGCAATGCAATCTGATATACCTGCATATCGTAGGCCTGAAAGAACTGATCAACAAAAACAATCAGAAACAATGATGAAGGTTATGATGTATGGTATGCCTGTTATGATGGTACTATTTATCATTAGAAGCCCAGCCGCATTAGGTTTATATTGGCTAGTTGGTAATATTTATTCTGCACTTCAAAGTTACTTAGGTAGCAGAAATAGTGCAAAGAGAATGCAAAAAATTAAAGAAAAAATGGATAAGAAGAGATAAGGACGATTATGAGAACTAAGAATTACGAAGTAAAGACTATAGAAGAAGCTAAAGAATTAGCCGTTAAAGATTTTGGAGTTGGACTAGAAGACATCGAATTTAATGTTGTCAAAGAATCAAAAGGTTTTCTAGGAATTGGTGGAAAGTTAGAAGTTGAAGCTAAATTAGATGTTGATGGAATCGAAAAAGGAAAGAAATATATCCAAATGATTCTTGATCACAACAAAATAGAAGGTTTAATTGAGAAAAAAGTTAGAGGTAATAATGTTGAATTCAATGTTGACGCAGGTGAATTTAATGGTTATCTAATTGGTAAAAACTCTAGAAACCTAATAGCATTACAAACACTTGTTTCAACAATCGTTAATAACTACTACGAAGGTGATGACCTAAAGGTAGTATTAGTCGATGTTGGTGGATATAAGAAACGCCGTGAAATGAGTATTGAAAGCATGGCTGTTGAATATGGCAAACAAGTTGCTAAAACTAAACAAACTATCAAATTAGATAACTTAAATGCTTACGAAAGAAAGATTGTTCATAATAAATTATCTTCTTGGAAAGATGT
>JAILIF010000088.1 GCA_024695405.1 Bacilli bacterium | reverse complement strand
TAGGTAAAGATGTTAGCGAAGAAGAACAAGATAAGTTAATGAAAGCAATATCTCTTAAGTTCCCATATTTAGAAGTAGGCGCTATTAATGGTGGACAAGAGGTATACGACTTCTTATTCGCAATTGAATAAAATGTAATTTCATTACTTTATAACTAAATCTATATTATTAAGGCTAGTCTTATTGTTTAAATTTGTTTATCATATTTTGTGAGACAATTAAGGCGGTATTAAATGAAAATAAATAGATTAACCATAATTCCTATTTTGATGGGAACTTTATTAGGGGGTTGTAAAGAAGATAAAGTTGAAGTCACGAGTGTTAATAGTGACAATTTTACTATACGAGTGGATGAGAAAAAAACATCTTTAATTATAGGTTCTGATTCTAATTTTAAAAACTCTAATAAGAAACTAATTTCAAATAATTTTCCTGAATTATCAAATATATATACTTACAGTTGGTTTTTAAACGAAGCTAAAGGTAATACTTTCGATAAAATTCATAGTGAGAAAACTGATACTAAATTAGGTCTTGAAAGCGATAATAGCGGTTTGTGCTTTTTAAAATACACATTTTTTATAAAAAACGATGATGATTCTGATGTTATGTATAACATGAATATTCAATTAAATAAGCACTCGTTATTATTTAAAAAAGAATCTGATGAAATTGAATATTTAAGATTAATGGTGTTCGAAGATGATAAATCACCTGTGGTATATGCTCATCGTAGCAAAACTCGTTATGATGCAACCAATGAAATATACAAAGAGTATATAAGTGGCCCTGAAGGTACTACTAATTACTTCGGAGAGGCAGAACTCTTTGAAAGTGATACACTATTAGCAACTGTTTCAAACAATTTAAAATCTGGTGAATCAAAAATGTACACCTTGCTATTTTGGCTTGAAGGCGCAGATGACGATTTAAAAGAAGTTCCAGATAATACATTTCTTAATATAGATGTAAATATTTGTTAATGTTCTTAACGTTGCAAAATTAATCTCACAGGCTCGACTTGTGAGATTTTTATATAATAATTTAGTAAAATATTTGCATGGTGAGGAGGGAGACTATGGAAATAATAGATTTAAACAATAAGCAAGCCGAAGATATCGAAGAAAGATTAGATGCTTTTGATGAAAAATATATCACTTATAAATTAGATGGTGAAATCAATATAGGAATTAAAAAAGGGAATAAATTAATCGCAGGATTATATGCTTCTATGACTGCTTTTAAAATCCTTTATGTTTCTACGTTATTTGTTGATGAAGAGTATCGTAGACAAGGATTAGGCACTCAATTAATAAAAGAGATGGAAAAAAGAGCGCTCAAAATGGGTGCTAATACGATTAGATTGGATACTTTTTCTTGGCAGGGAAAAGAATTCTATGAAGCTATGGGATATCAAATAGTGGGAGAATATACAAATAAAGATGATAACTATTCAGAATATTTCTTTTTGAAAAGAATTTCGTAGTTACATCTATATAATGTTAATATAGTTAAGGCATAGGGGAATGAGTATTAATGAAACGTTTTAAAAAAACAATTGGATTAGCCAGTTTATGTTTGCTATCAACTTTTCTATGTGGCTTTACTAATGCTAGTTATTCTAGAGCAGAAGATGATTATGTTCCTATAAGTAGATACGACTATTCAGACTTTTCGTATACAGCAGAATTAAAAGGCCAATCAACGGATGGAAAAACTCTTTTCTATGAGTTCACAATTAAGAATACAGGTTCTAATTTTGCTTTTTTAGATAGTCTTTTTTTATTTAATGGAAACAAATCTCTATGTAAGTTTGAATATACACCTACTTTTTTTAATTCATGCATTATTAGACCTAATGAATCTGTAATAGGATATGGAATAGTCAATGCAGGTGATTACAATATTAACGAATTAAAGTTTATATCTGAAGCTTTAATGAATGAAGATAAGACTTTTGATTTTGACCCAACTAAGTGTAGCGTAACGGAATTAAACGAAAATAGTTTTAGTATTTCCTATGATAAAAATGACTATCTTGATAGTTATTGCAGGTTTGTTATTACAATTGAATATAAAGGCTCTACTTATGCCATTGAATCTAGTGGTTATAGTTTAAATGATATATACATTATGAGAGCTACAAATGAAGCAATAGACTATAGAGAGATTAAAGTAATAGATGCTAAGCGTTTTGTCGAATTGGTTAGTGTTCATAATCGTTATAGTGGATGTAATATGCCTAACACTACAGCAATTATATTAATTGGGGTACTTGCAGTAGGTGGAATAATTACAGTAGTTATAGTGGTCTTTTGTTCTAAACGTAAAAACAAAGGTAATGAAAATACATATTAGTCACTTTATAGATTAAAAAATCATAATTCTACGATTAGTTTATATACTTTTAAGAATATTTAAGTAAAATAACAAAGATTAAGTATTTGTTATGTTTTATAAATTAAAAACTAAATTAATAGAAAAGAATATCGCTAAGAAGAATGGTTCTAATCTTTTTAATTATGATTCTGCAGAAAGTTATGAATTAAGTAAAGACGCTACTAAGTGGATTAATAATTCATATTATTTTTCCGCACACGAAGGAGATAAGTCTTTCTTTTGCAGATTAGGTATAAGAATTAATCAAATAGAAACATGGTTTGTTATTTTAGATGGTAAAGATAAATACGCTTTAAAAGAAGAATTGTTTGAGGTTGGCAAATCCCCTTTAAAAGTTTATAAAGAAAATGATAAATGGATTATTTCTTTTTATGGAGAAGTGATTCATAACAATAAAGAAAAAGTCTCATTAACTTTTAAAGGAGAATTTACTTCCACAAATAGATATTTAGATTTCACTAGTGATATGCCTCCTATTAGAATGGCTAAAGCTATTGCTCAAGAGAAGTGGAATAAGTCTTTCTTTAAGGAATTAGAGAATGTATCAGGTCAAACTCATTATGAACAAGTAGGTTCTCTTAAGATTGAGTATAGTGTTAACACAAAAGAATATAATTATTCATTACCATGTGTAAGAGATCATTCATTTGGTAAAAGAGAGTGGAATTATATGAATAACCATCTTTGGTTAATGGCGGTCTCATCAAAAGGTCAATTTAATTATTCATTAGTCTCTTATCCTGCAATATCAGTATTAGAAGTAGGTAACTATATTAAAGATAACAATATTAACTACCTTTTAACTGCGGATTTAGATTTTAATAAGATATCTACTGGAGAAAACATTAATGAAGTATCTTTAAATGTTAAGTTAGATAATGGTGAAGTTATTAATGTAGTCGCAAATATAATAGATACAACTGTTTATCATTTCCAAGGGG
>JAILIF010000075.1 GCA_024695405.1 Bacilli bacterium | reverse complement strand
GTTGATTCTAAAAAACAAACTCTTACTGATATTCTTTTAGCTCAATTAGGTATGTATCCTCAAAATGAATTTTTAAATATTGCTAAAAGAGCAATGGCAGAAAATGATCCAGAAAGCGAACATTATGGAAAAACTCCTGAAGAATTAGATTCAATTTATCCATATGATAAATCATTTAAATTCGAAGATTTGATTAATAAAGAACTTGTCTATTATCCACATGATACTATCTATAGTTATGGGGATATTTTAGAATCTGCAACCCCTGATATTACTGTAACATTTAAGATTTCTGGGTTTGATGTTCCGTTAACATATGATGAAGTAACGCAAACTTTAGAAGGAAATATAATGGGTATGGATTTGGTTTTCACAAAAGTTAGTGGCAGCGATACAAATACTGAGTTGCCTGTCTATGCTACTTTTGAAGGTGAATATAGCGGAAATCCTACTTCTTTTAGAATTGTTAAAGAAGATGGAATAAATAAAATTTACAATAGTGATAATTCTCTTATTTGCCAAGATGAAGGTGGAGAAACTGTTGTTTCTTCCGCTAATGTTCCTCAAGCAAAAGGATACCAATATGCTGCTGTTGCAAAAGATAGTTGGGCAAATGGAACAAAATTAAAGATTACTGGTATTGCTATTGCTGGTGACGATACTCAATTTGGTTGTTTATCTAGAGGTATTTATTTCACTGATAAATTCGCAGAAAAATATATGGATGATGCTGTTAATAGCGACATTGTTAGAAATTCAACAAACGGAATTATGTCTCATATTGGATCGGCGAAAGAAATTAAAGGTTCTTTCAAAGCATACGTAACATATGAATATGATTCTTACAAAAACGATCCAGATGTTCCGACTCTTGAAAAGGGCTATGCAAGTTGTTTGAACGCTGATATGAATACATCTTTATCTAGCATGTTCTCAGGATTCTCAGGTGGTTTAAATTATTTTGAAGTAGATAAAATCTACTTAAGAAGTTTATCTGGATTATCGGTCAAAAAGATACCTGCTACTGGAACAGAAGTATATTCAAAACCAGGAGTAGGTGACGAAGCTGATTTATACTATACTTTTGAAAAATTACCTCAATCTATTTCTATTTATCCAACTAGTTTTGCAATGAAGAAAGTTTTAACTGACTATTTAGATAAGTGGAATAGTGATGAAACATTAACTTTAAACGGTTCTAATGTGGCTAGAGAGAATCGTGATGATTTAAATTATGTCGATACAATCGAAACAATTATTGCTGTTATTACTACTTTAATTGATATCATTTCTGTCGCGTTAATCATCTTTACATCATTATCATTAGTTGTTTCTTGTTTCATGATTGCAGTTATTACTTACATTTCCGTTATGGAAAGAGTTAAAGAAATCGGTATTATCAGAAGCTTAGGCGGACGTAAGAAAGACGTTACTAGATTATTTACTGCTGAAAACTTAATTACAGGTTTATCAAGTGGCGTTATCGGTATTACGTTCACATACTTAATTCAATTAATTGCTAACTTAATTTTGAGAGGATTAACTTATCCAGCTATTGTTTCTCTTTCAATTCCAACAGCGTTAATCATGATTGGTATTTCTATTCTTTTGTCTGTTTTAAGCGGCGCAATCCCTTCAAGACACGCTTCTAAACAAGATCCTGTTGTTGCGTTAAGAACTGAATAATTTATATGAAAAATGTAGGTTTAATTTCTTTAGGCTGCTCTAAAAATTTAGTGGACAGCGAAAATATTTTAGGTTTATTGTCTAAAGATCATTTCAATGTTGTTTCTAAATATGAAGATGCCGATATTATTATCATCAACACTTGTGGCTTTATCGAATCTAGCAAAAAAGAAAGCATTGATACTATTTTTGATGTTTTAAAATATGGCAAAAAAGTTGTTGTTACTGGTTGCTTAGTAGAGCGTTATTATCATGAGCTAAGAAAAGAAATGCCAGAAGTGGATTTATTTATTCCAATTCGTGATTATTACCGCTTTAATCAACTTCTAGCGACTATTTGCGATGATTTAAAAGATAAAGAATCAGGAGTAACTGACGAATATAGAATAGTTTCCACAGGAGATTTTTCTGCTTACTTAAAAATCGGAGAAGGCTGCTCTAATAGATGCTCGTACTGTGCAATTCCAATTATTCGTGGAGATTTTGTTTCTAGAGATCCAAGCCATATTATTGAAGAAGCAAATAAATTAGCTAGCGTAGGATACAAAGAACTTGTAGTGTTGCAACAAGACACAACGAAATACGGTGTAGATTTTGAGAATCCAGAAATTAATATTGTCTATATTTTAAAAGAACTTTTGAAGATTAAATCGTTAGAATACATCCGCCTACTATATTTATATCCAGATGAAATTACAGATGAATTAATCGATTTAATAGCTAACGAACATAAACTAACTCCATATTTTGATATTCCTATTCAACATAGTGAAGATAAAATTCTTGAATCTATGAATAGACGTGGCAATAAAGAATATCTTAGAAGTTTATTTAAAAAGATTAGAGAAAAATGTCCAAAAGCTATTTTAAGAACAACTGTTATGGTTGGATTTCCTGGTGAAACAGAAGAAGATTTTAATAATTTAATCAATTTTATTAAGGAAATAGAATTTGATCATCTTGGCTGTTTTGCTTATTCAAGAGAAGAAAATACTCCTGCATTCAATTTCCCAGATCAAATTGATGAAGACGTTAAAAAGGAAAGAGTCGATAAATTAATGAAGGCTCAACAAAATATTTCATATAGACGAAATAAAGAACATATTGGTGAAGTTATGGAAGGCTTAGTAGTGGGCAGAGACCATGATTATTACTGCTTAAGAAGTTATTGGAATGCTCCTGATGATGTTGACGGAAAAATCCTATTTACGAGCAAAGAACCATTAAAATTAGGTGAAAAAGTTAAAGTAAAGATTACTTCTGCCTTCGTTTATGACTTACTTGGAGAACTCTTTTAAAATAATTTTGTTAGTTAGCAATTCTATTGCAACAAAATAAGATTTTTACAAAAATGCTCTTTAGAATCTATTCAATGATGGTTTTAAGGGTGTTTTTTCTTTTTTATGTTTCTCTTTTCTTTTAAAACGCTGGTTGTAAAGCATACGA
>JAILIF010000067.1 GCA_024695405.1 Bacilli bacterium | reverse complement strand
AGTTGTAATATTAAACTTTCCATCAGAATAAGCACCTGCACCACCAAAACCATTAGTAATGCTACAAGCAGGGTAACATTCATTGTATCCTTTAGTGTTTGCTGGACACTTGTCTATTTTATGCTCTAAAACAGGGCATCTTCTTCTTTCAATTGGATTTCCTTTATCAATAAGTAAAACCTTTAATTTAGGATTTTTTTCAGTAAGTTCATATGCTGCAAAATATCCACAAGGTCCTGCTCCGACTATAACTACATCATATTTCATTGTTGTTCCCTCCTATACATGCTTTCTTTCCATCTAATTTCCCATACTTCATCAAATAATGATTTTATTTCTTCGGTAGGCTCTTCAAATGTATCAACGAGTACCTTCATAACGTCTTCAGGTACTTTTGTATCATCTATTCTTTCATTATTAAGTTTAATCGCTCTTTCTGTCTCACCAGGAAAAGTAACCATTATATATTTATCAAATTCTGGATTATCAGTTACGTATTTTTCTCTTAAATAATTTCTATCGTTTAAAGCATCGAGAATAACTGTACAGTCCTCGTTTTTACCAAATTCATGTATGCGTTTGGAGAAAACTTCCCAAACTTCTTTTTGCTTGCTTCTATCTGTATAACATCCAGTGAGTTCGTATCTTATTTCATCACTAGAGACAATAAAGACATTCTCGTGCTCTTTTTGATAGAGACGGGACCATGTAGACTTTCCACTAGCAGGGATTGCAGTACATAGTATTAGAGTCTTCATCTTGCCACCACGTTAAATATTTTAATATTCTAGATTATTTAATGTCTATATTTTATTAAAAAATATTAGTAACAACAAAAAACGTCAATATTGAGTAGCAAGATTGACTTAAAACGGAATATATTGATAACAAAAAAAGCAATGCTCGAAACATTGCCTTTTTCCACTATTATTCCTTATTAATTATCCTTCTTGCAAGAACAATCTCCCCCACACGAACAAGTATGATTTTCTTCCCCACATGAACAATCTCCATGGTGTCCACAACCGCATTGGTGAGCATAGTTAGTGTCCATAGAAATAGCGACTCCGCCTTTATCATCAGCGTCTAATATGTAGTGAGTTAAAACTTCATCATCTTCTTTTGAAATAATTACTTTTAAGCCATCATAATCGACATAGTCTCTATTTTCTAATTTAACGCAGTGTAAATCTAAACCTTTGCCTCCACATTCGTGTGGGATTAAAGAAATCTCCACTGCATCTTTTCCTTCCATCTTTAAAAACATTTTAAGAAATTCATTTAATTCTCTAGTTATTTTCATATTAATTGTTTATTCCTTTCTAATTATCTTAATGAATCAAATTCAGTTAATGTAGTTGTGCCAATATCAGAAATAGTAAATTCAACTGATAAACGAATTGATAAATTCATTTCAGAAATAATATTCGCGACTTGATATGCAAAATATAATGAACCGTCTTCGTTTATCTTAAATATACCTGAGCCCGCACTAGCAGCTTCAAAGTTGTTATTGTATAAGTTGCTTGGGAAGATATGTTCAGTAAATTCAGGAAGAGTAGTATTTAAGATGTTTCTTAATAATTCACTTCCTTTTTTACTAGTTTTTCCTATTGTAAATTCATATCCTTTTTCACTTTCACTTAAGAAATCTAACTCATTCCAATCATCAAAGTTAATACGGAATAATGATTTAAATGAAGTATTATCGCCATAGAAACTAATTTGTTGTCCATTGCTATTTACGATAGGACTATTGTCTAATGAAATAGCACCATTATATACCTCGTTACCTTTGCTATCTTTTTCAAAGTTAACTTCATAAACCTTACCATCTTTATTAATAAAGCCGTGTGATTTTTGTTTATCAGTATTTCCTTCAACTTCAAAAGCTTGAACATTTCTAATAAACATAGCATCTTCTACATATTTGGCTCCACCAGTATAGTACATAGTATGAAGAGGCAAGTACGCTGCAATAGCGTCTTTATATTCCATTTCATTACCATTTGGATCGGAAATATATGATCTACCAGTAACAGTAAAGTTTTTAGCATTAATGATTTCATTTAATTTACTAACGATAGAAGTAGTAACTATTGGTGCTGGTTTGTTATTTAAATTATTTACAAAAGAATCAGCGATAGAGTAGTTTGAATCATTAACATCCCAGAATCTTTCATTGAACGCTAATTCATCGTTAAGATAGAAGCCTACAGTTAATTTATTGTTTTCGGCTTCTTCATCAAAATAGATTCTAATTTCATCTACAGTACGAGGCGCTAATTGAATTTGATATGTAGTACCAATTAGTTCATCTAAAATAGCACTACTACAGTTAGCGTATATATAATCCTCATTTCCTTCTTCATCAACATGAGTTTTGAACTGTTTTAAGAAGTTCCAGTTAATAGGGTCAAAATTCCAATAAGCTTCTTTGCCACCATTAAGTTTAGAAATGAATTTTAAATTATCTAAATCAGGATAGCCATCACTATTTTGGCCACACACTACTTGATAAAGTGTTCCATCACTAAATTCAATATATCCTTCATATTCCATATCTACTAAACCATTGAATTCCCAGCTACCGCCTAACATTCTTTTCATTGGATAGAAAACATAATTATCTGTATGGATAGTAATGATATTGCCCGCTAATACATTTGAATAATCATTAGTGACTGTTTTTGTATATTCAGTAATAGCCTTTTGTAATTTAGAAGATACATATCCTTTAAAATACGCAGTTTTAGATTTCCCTAAATCTTGAATAACAATTGTAAAATCACCTGTTGCGGTAAATTTAACCATGTGGCCTTGAATAGACACAATATCTTTACTATCTCTACTTACTGTAGCGATATAATCACTTTTACTACCAATAGGGTTAGCGACATTGATACTCACATAATCATCTAATGAGATAATGTCATTTAGTAAGAAATCATCACTAGGATTATTGATAACAATATTTTTAATTTGAGGAACAACATTAAAAGTGACTTCTTTGTCTACACCTCCAATATTAATCTTTACTTTAGCTTCTCCAACACCAACTGCGATAACTTCAGATGGTTTATCATTATTAACAGTGACAATATCAGGTGTTAAACTAGTGCACTTAATAACCACATACCCATAATAATTGCCACCAATAGTAACAAAACCACTTAAATCTAAAGAACTACCATATTGCATTGTTGGTATTTCATCAACAAATATAGTGTCTTCTGGAATTGTAGGAACTTCTACTTTTGCTTCTTCTTGATTTTCTTTATTTTGTTCACCTTGTTTTTCTTCCCCACAAGCCCCTAACGATGTCACTAATAATGACATAAGTCCAATTTTTATTAATTTAGTTTTCATGAATATTTCTCCTATCTAGATATATCTATCTTTTTAATCTCTATCTTTGCGCTTTGTTCATTTATCGAAACAACATTAATCTTGTAATCAAATACGTCTAGCTTACTTTTAGAATCGAAGTATTTATCTAATTGATGACTCTTAGATGGCATCAATTCTCTATATGGCGAATTAAGTTCTAAAGAGAAACTTTCCCCTTCATAGAAAAGCGCATCATCCGCTATTTGAGTTCTTGGTGACTCTTCTCTATTTCTAATACTCTTTAGATAATTTCTTGATTCTGAAAGTACATTATATTTAGCAGTCTCAATATTCTTTTGCATAAGTGTTATTTGAAAGAATGGAGATTTGCTATTTGTATTATCAGCAAACATCGTATAAGAAGTAACAGGTGTATTGCTTATTGGATCATTGAATATATTCGTATCATCAGTAGAGAAGCATAATCCTTTATTGCTATCAGCGTACACTCCTCTATTATCTACGTGAGTTATTCTTATACCCGGTTTCGAATAACCTTGTAACCCGTTATTTGGATATGGCTTAAGATAATCATTCGCATTTAATCCACTAGGAGTTATATATTCAACCATAAAGTATTCATCCCATGCAGTATTGTTATGATGTTCATTAGTGATTAATAAGAAATCACCAGTTTCTTCATATGGTTTTAAATCTATTGTTGTTTCTTTATTAATCACTATAGGTTTAGTCCAACCATAACAGTACTTAGTCATGGCGTTATGATCACCGATGTTGTTATCCATCATGTCAACACCTCCTAATGGAGTTGGAAAATTATATTCCATACCTTGTATTGATAAGGTACAGTAATAATCTTTAGCCCCTATCATATGGCCTGTTTCATGAATATAAGTATGAGCATCTGTTAATCCTTCCCCTGCATTATTCATGAAGTCATAACTAGCCCAGCCATACATTTTACTTACTGGATTACTTAATAAGCCTGTATTACCAATGTTGACTCTAGAATCGCAGCAAAATGCCCACCATCCTTCTACATCAATTCCTGGATATAGTTCTTCATATTTTTCTTTTTCTTCCGCCATCGCAGGAGCACTATATATAGCCCATATACCATCGACATATCCATCTTTATCTTTGTCATATTTTTCGGCAGAGAAACCATATTTCTCTTTAAACCAATTGAGTGCTTCTTCAACTAATTTAGAAGAGCCACGGTCATCAGCTAGTACATACTCAGCTTTATAATGACTTTGAAATTCAACTGGATTATAAGGACATTCATACCATTCATCAGGAAACACAAAATCTAAATCTAATTGATTAAATGAACTTTTTTTGTAAAAGCTTGCAACACTTTCCCAATAATCATTTGGACCATTAAATGCTTTCTTTAGTCTATTTAAGTTTTCAGCAGTTGCATTGCATTCATAATCTTTAATAGATATAGGTAGCACTATAACATGCTGCTTTCCTTTAGGATTAAGGCTATGAGTGTGACTTATTTGTTGATTAAACTCATGGTAGTTATAGTCACTTCCCTTTTTTCCAGAAATAACTTCTAATTCAATAGCGCTACTAACTCTAGAATCATTAACATATGATGCAGTTAATATTGCGGTTCCCTCTTTTAAAGCATGTAATTCATTATTTTTAGGATTTACTTCTATAACTTCACTATTACTTGAAGTAACACTTATTGCACCAACAAAGTTAACCGGAATTAGACTTAACTTATGGTATTCACCAATAGCAAGTTCATACCTATCGGTTTGAATAATGATTTTTACATTTTCTATGTTTTCTAATTGAGTGACTTTTTCTTCGCTTTCATTTTCTTTATTTTCTTCTACTGGCTCATTACAAGCAGAAAGAGAAAACATAGAAACAAGAAAACACGCTAAAAGTTTTTTTGTGTTCATCTATTCTTATCCTCCTTATCAATCTTTATAACTATCTCTTCATTACTCATCTCTAATACTTTGATTGAGTAATCAATTGTCATATTTTTATCGATAGTACTTTCTAAATACTCTCCTTTAGAGTTTTTAAAAGGCACTCTTGCTTTATTCCATAAATTACAAGCACTAGGTAAAAACTCTGTCCAACCGTCATTAAAGGAAAATGTAGTTCCTTTAGTAAAAAGTGCAGAATTATCTAGTTTGATGTTATCTAAAAAATTGTTTCTATCTACGTTATATGTGGCAGGTATAGTAGTTAATAAAGCATAGCTTCTATCTAAATTTGTTGGGTTATTGATTGCTTCAAAATAATCAGTTTGGCAACCACTAGGTTTATTGCCTGAGTTTCTACCAAATTTAGAATTGTCATATGCAAAATTACTTGATTCTAGATAGTTATCTACTAAAGGAGCTTTATGATTGCTATCTTTAATTCCTCTAGAATCAACATGTAATATTCTCAATCCTGGTTTGTTATAACCCATTAATCCAGAATATCCATTTATATAATCAGAAGTGCTTAATCCAAAAGGACCATCATATTCTAAAAGTAAATATTCATCTAAGAATGTGTTGTTGAAATTAGGAGAAGGAAGAAGAACGCTTTCATTACTAGTAGCAAAAGGTTTCAATGTAATAATTGCACTTTCGTCAACCACTCTTGGAACACTCCATCCTAATGAAAACTTAGAATATGAATCATGGTCGCCAAAATTATTATCCATCATTGCTATGCCACCCATAGGTGACCATGAGCCGTTATAACAATAATAGTCTACTAGACCATACGCATGACCTGTTTCATGAACAAATGTATGTGGATCATAATTACCAAATAAGAATCCAAATGAACCCCAACATATTGTCTTAGGTACTGGTCTATTAATTGATGGCGACATTTTTGTTGCATCGTGTGCTGTATATGCCCACCATTGGTCAGTTCCTACATGTTGCATGTCCTTGGAATAGACAAACCAAATTAAATCTATACATCCATCTTTATTTCCATCATAGTAAGTCCACTCTTTAGCGTCTTTACCAAGAATACCGTGATTCTCTTTGTTATATTCACTTACGTATCTATTGTAGATATCTTCACTAGCAGCATATCCACCATTAACCATATTTTCTGAACTACCTACACTTGCTTTAATCCAAGGAAGAACATCTCCGTCAAAAATGGTTTTTCCAAAACTTGATGCTTCATAATATGACTTAACTGAATATGGTTGATTGTGTTTTTTCATATCTTCTTCACTGCCAAAAAACACAGTCTTAATAATCTCTCTATTTTCTTCAGTGGCCATATCTTCATCTTCACTGAAATAATAAGGAACAACTAAAACATGATTATTCTTAGATAAAGGATCAAGATAAGCTATATCAACACAGTTATTAGCTAAGATAGTTGTGTTAATAGGCTTAGTATTACCTTCACTATCTAAATATGTATTTTTAGCAAAATCAAAATCTTTATTTGTTTTGTATTTATCTATATCAATAACATCTATTGTATATTCAAAAGGAACATAGTCTTGATATGAGACAGTTACAGTAACTTCGCCTTCATTATTTAATGTGTCACCTTCTTTTATTGAAGAGACATAATTCGAAATATCCTTTTCTTTCACCCATTCGAAATTCTTAAATTCCATTAAAGAGACTTCAATTCCATCTAATGAAAAGGAATCTCCTTTATAAAAGAGCGTTTTAACATTTTCTATGTTTATTGAAAGTTTGTTTATTTTCTCTTCCTTAGTTTCTTCAGTTGGTGTTTCTACTGCAGCACCACTACAAGAAGCCAATAAACCTATAAATAATATTGTAGATAACTTCTTAAACATTTAATTTCTCCTTTCTTACATAATGTTCTTCACCAATACATTCAAGTTCACCATTAGTATTGAATTCTTGAACTATATCTAAATCTTTTTTATTTCTTTCTTTATTTGGATCAGCATACGAAACCGAATTAATTAAATTCCTCGTATATTGATGAGCAGCGTGTTCAAATATTTCTTTACTACTTCCAATTTCAACAATTTTGCCATCATACATAACTGCGATATGATCGGCAAATTGACTCGCTATCAATAAGTTATGAGATATAAAAATCATTGTTAGATTCATCTCTTTTTTAAGCTTCTTAAGAAGGTTTAATATTTGCGCTTGCATTGAAACATCTAAAGAAGATATTGGTTCATCTAATATAAGCAGTTCTGGCTCCATGATTAAGGCTCTTGCTAAACCAATTCTTTGACGTTGGCCACCAGAGAACTCATGAGGATATCGATATATGTATTCTTTAGATAACCCAACTATTTCTAGATACTTTTCTGCTTGTTGGATTAAATATTTTTTATCTTTTATTCCTTTAACCACCAATCCTTCAGTAACAATGGAAAGAATGTTCATTCTTGGGTTTAATGATGATATAGGATCTTGGAATACCATTTGCATTTTTAAATTGATGTTTGATATTTCTTTTTTGTCCAATAAATCAATATCTGAACCATCATAGATAATCTGGCCGTCATTTTTTTGATATAAACCTTTGAGTGTTCTAACTAATGTTGTTTTCCCACATCCAGATTCACCAATGATGCCAAATATCTCACCCTTTTCGATATTGAACGTTACTCCATCAACAGCCTTCTTATATAGCTTTTTATTTATAGGGAAATATTTACAGAGATTTTTAATCTCTAAGATGTACTTATTTTGCATGTTAAATACTTCCCTCCTTTTTTAAGATTTCCAATACTGAATTCTTTTTATTTGTATAGAAAGGAATATTGATTGGATTTTCTTTAAGTGATTTCCTTATACGCTCAACAACCATATCTGGTGGAGAAACTTTATTAGCAAATTCATGATATAAGTGGCTATAAACAAAATGACTTGATGAAATAACATATTCTTCTGGGAAAGAAACAGTGTCTTGTTTAACTGCATAATCACTTCTATAAGCAAAAGCGTCTCCTTTGAGAGGCACAACCATATTAGGAACGTTACCTTTTATAGAAGTAAAATCTTCATCAACTTTATTTTCAGGAATCGCAGATAATAAAGACCATGTATAAGGATGTCTTGGATCATAGAAGATATCATATACTGTTCCTTTTTCTAATACCTTACCTGCATACATAATTACTACCCTATCAGCTAGCATGCTCACTACACTTAAATCATGCGTGATAAAGATTACTGAAAGATGATTCTTTTCTTTTATCTTTTTAATTAAATTCAAGATTTGTTTTTGAATAGTAACATCTAAGGAAGTTGTTGGTTCATCGCATATTAAAACCTTAGGTTCCATACAAATCGCGATAATAATAGCTATTCTTTGTCTCATGCCACCTGATAATTCGAAAGGATATTGTTCATAGACTACATCTGGATTCTTAATACCAACTTCTTTAAGTAAAGATATGACTTCTTTTTTTAAATCGGCTTTATTAACTTTTCTATATAAAATAGATATCTTTTCTTTAACAATTTCTAATAACTTTTTATAGTTCTCATCATCATAATTTTTGATTTCTTTTTGAGAAATGGTCTTAAGTAAACTGTTAAGTTCTTCTTTAATTCTTGTATAAAAATAAAATGGCTCAATTATTTCTTCCTTTAAGTTTGCCTTAATTTTTTTAGGCAAAAGATAATAATCATTTTTAGCTTCAGGATTTTTTTTAAAGACTTTTTCTCGCTTATCTATGTCTTTGAAAGAGTTCTTCATTGAAATAAATAAAGATTTTATTAAAGAGATACTGCTTGAGATTGAATAATCTAATACGTTTTTAACAATTGGGGTAAAATTCGAATACTCTTTACATATCTTTTTAAACTCATTAAACGCTGTTGAAAAATTAAAATTATCAGTATCTTCAAAACACTTTGAGTATTGAGAAATAGTTTCACTTAAAGCATTTAATTTGTTCTTATTAGACTGTAGATAATTATTAAATTTGAGTAGTTCTTCGTTGTTATTCAAATAATAAGAGGATACCTCTTTTACATATAACTCATCTAATTTTGCTTTTGATAAATAAGAAAAAGTCTTAATAAATAATCGTGCTTCTTTTTTAGCTTTCTTTTCTTTTAAAAGAAGACTTTCAAGAACTTGTTTACCAACTCTCATTATTGGATTAAGAGTGGACATTGTGTCTTGATATATGATTCCAATATCACTACCTCTTACTTTGTTATAAGTGCTTTCCTTTATTCTTAATAAATCTTTATCTTCAAAAATAATTTGTCCTTGTTCAACAATTGAATTACTTTCTAAGACACCCATTATTGCTTTGCTTGTAACTGATTTGCCTGAACCAGATTCCCCAACAACAGCCAGAACTTCGTTTTTATATAAATCAAAAGAAACTCCTCTAACTGCCTTAACAAGGCCTGAGTTAGTTTTAAATGACACTCTTAAATCTTTTATCGAAAGCAATACTTCATCCATACTACTCACCTCTTGATAAAGGGTTAAAAGCATCCCTAAGCCCATTTCCAAACAAATTAAAACTAATCATCAACAACGAAATAAGTATTGTTGGAAATAATAATAAATAAGCATTATCACTGCCTAAAGAACCACTACCTTCATTTAAAAGTTGGCCAATAGAAGATAATCCAGAACCCGAAAAATCAATAATACCCAAGTATGACAAACTTGATTCTGAGAATATTACTCCTGGAATCATCAAAATTGAAGAAGTGATTATAGTTCCAATCGCATTAGGCAAAATATGTTTGAAAATTAGTCTAGAATTTTTTGCACCCAATGAACGAGATGCAGCGACAAAATCTAGACCTTTATAACGATAAAATTGCATTCTTGTAGTCCCTGCTACGCCAATCCACCCAGTAAGAATAAATGCGATAAACAACCCTAAAACAACCGCTATTCCTTGATTTAATCCTGGAATAGAGGAGAAATAGACATTAAAAATAACTAAAAGAATAATCGAAGGAATAGCCGATAATATATCAGAAACACGTTCTAAAATTAAATCAGTTTTTCCGCCATAATAGCCTTCAACCGCACCATAGACTAAACCAATAAGTAAGTTAATTGCTGTTACCAATATGCCTAATCCTAATGAGAATAAAGTGCCTATTGCTAATCTTGATAACAAGTCTTGACCAGCAGAGTTTGAACCAAATAGGAATATAGGACTAAAGCCATATTTGTACTCGAAATATGGCATATAGTCCACTCTGATGTGATATTGACCATTTTCTATCACACCTTTAATATGTCTATCATTATCTATTACTGAAGAACTATAGATATGAACAACATCAGTGTTGTCAAACATAGGAAGGAATACGTTGTTATTTCTTATAGAACCATCAGTGTTTAATAATGGGACAATCTTATATGTAATATTCGCGTTGCGATACTGTATCTCCATATTTTTTATGGTGATATCAATCATCGCTTGGGAATAATTAAATTCGCTTGCTAATAATTCATTGCGATATTCTTCAATATAACTACGATAATCTACGTAATCTTGAATTATATTTTTTCCGGTATTATTACAGTATTCTTCTAATTTAAAATAATCTTCTTTATTTAAACTTATATATGAAGAACCAACTGCGTAACTATCTAAAGTTACTGAATGTATCTTTTGAGATGCATTTAGCATTTCCATCTCAACATCTTTAATTTCACCGTTATCTTTGATAATTGGTTTGTTTTCAGTGTCATAGAATTTATATACATAATAATCAGCGTCATTTATTTTCTTTTCATATGTGCCGTCCCAGAAACCACTTCCTTCAAACATTAAATTCTTAGGGTGGATATTACTTAATCTAGATCCATCAATGTTATATGAAAGAGAATCTATTTTGGTAAAAGGAGACGCTATTGGAGTGATGATTGCAAATAAAGCAATAATAGAAAGAACTATAGCAGCTATTAAACTAGCCTTATTCTTAGCAAAAGCCTTGAAACAATCTTTAAAGAACGAGGATTTTATTTGGATAGAGTTTTCTACTTCTCTTTCGTTAATGGATATTTTTTCAAAATCCTCTTTTACATATGTGACTTCATTTTTATTTAAGGAGTATAATTTTTTATTCATTTTTAAAATTACCTCCTACTCTTATACGAGGATCCGCTAATCCATATGAAATATCCGCAAGTAAGCCACCTGCTAAACCAATTAATATGTAAAACATTCCTACAAATAGGAACACATCATAATCATGTTGAAGAATAGAATCTAAAAATATTTTTCCTACTCCTGGAACACCAAACACTTGTTCAACAATTATACTTCCAGAGAATATGCCAATAACATGTCCTAATATCATTGGGAAAATAGGTACCATAGAATTTCTTAATCCGTGCTTAACAACAGCTTCGAATTTAGACATTCCTTTGCTTCTAGCCAAAATCATAAATCTAGAAGTAAGAGTCTCAGATAATTCTGCTCTCATAAATCTAGAAAATACCGCAGTAGAACCAATTGAATTAGCTATAACAGGCAACACCATTGCTTTCTGTACACTTGGTGAAAACCAGCTCATACCATTCATAAGTGGAGGCATAGTTGTAGGGAATAGATTCAATTTATATGAGAAGCTGTATTGCAAAATAAAAGCGTAAACAAATGCAGGAACTGAAATTAAAACTATAACTAACACACTCAAAACATAGTCCTGCCATTTGTTTTTCTTTAAAGCCATATATATTCCAATAAGTATTCCTAAAGGAATAGATATAAGAATTGATATGCCATTTATTATGACTGTAGGTGCCATTTTAGAAAATAGCATCTTATTAGGCTCAGCCATATAGTCTATTTGCCAAGAATAACCAAATCTAGAAACAGAATAAGTTACTCCATTAGCGTCTTTATAATATGGATAAAAGATGTTTCTAATAAATATTAAATACTGATCAATTAATGGCTTATCATAGCCATATGCTTGTCTCATTTTTTCATATGTTGTAGGATCTTTCCCTGGACCTTGAGAAATATCAACCGGCATCAATCTTACTAAAAAGAAACATATAGTAAAGATGATGACAAAAGTAATTGCCATTAAAAAAATTCTTTTTAATATGTATCGCCAGATGTTACTTCTCCTCATAATTATTTCTTATATTCTTCCGCTAAGTCGTAATTATGATGTGAAAGGAATTCATCCCATTCAGCATCTGTAAAATTGAATTTTGTTTCTCTTATTCCACCATATCCAACGAATGTAACAAAATTCTGTGTTCCATCTTCTACTTTATATGAATTTAAACTAGCTTCACTTCTTGCTACTAAAGGTATAGCTTCAAAACGAGATAATACACCAGCTTCTACTCCTGCCAAGACATCTAATCTCTTATTGTGAACTCTATTATATTCATCAAGTTGACTTTGAGCTGGATTAGCACTTAAAGATGGCTCAATTAAATTTTTAACAATATCATCAAACCATGCATAGTAAGTTTTTGTTGTTTTAGATCCATCAGAAAATTCAATTTCTAAGTTAATCTCCCCTTGATGTCCTTTAAAACCATATTCACAGTTTTTTGCAAAGTTAGCATCAATATATACTTGCATTAATCCATAAGGATTATTGGTTGCACCACCCCAAATGGAATAAATCATATCATAAGCGCCACGGTTTGCGGTGTTATAGTAGTCACCATCTTTTTTATTGATGATAGAAACATGCATTCCATTAGGTTCTGTAACCGCATTAAAAGCACTTTCTAGATAATTGATACCGTCTCTTACTGTTTCACTTTCTTCTTTAGATTGTGAAGTTAAAAATTGAATGGTAACTGTTTGACCATCTCTATATCCATCTTCTAGTAATTTTTCTTCTTCAATAGCTTGCTTTACTAATTTAATTGCAAGATTTTTATTATATCCACTGTGGTTATCACCAGTTTCATCAGGATTTAATAATGTACCGCCATTATCTCCACCTAATTGTCCATAAACTTTCTTATAAACTGATTTACCTTGAGCAGTACTACGATATGTTTCACCATTCTTAGCGTTAATCATGTATTGGTTATTTAATAAACCAGTAAATGGTTGGCTTCCTGCAGTAGCGTTATTAGCAAATTCTCTTCTATCAATCGCAAGAGATAAAGCTTTTCTAAAATTTAAGTTGTTTAAAATAGTCTTATTGTCATTATCACTTGTTTGTTCTTGTCTACGTCTTAATGTTTCTCTATCACTATTAAATGAAATCTTTTGAGTATATGGTTCTGGAACATATTTGATTCGTGAACTTCTACCATAATCTTTGGTGTCGCTTTTATTTAATGAAAGAGTATCTAATTCACCCTTCATAAACATTATCTTTTCAGTTTCATGATTAGCAACAATTTGAGTTATTACCCTATCACATTGATATTGATTAACATGCTTTCCATCATGATATCCGTACCAATTAGGATTTTTTACAATTACAAAAGCCTTATCCTTTTGAAAACTCTCTAACTTATATGGACCATATGACATATAGTTATTAGCGTTATCAGTAGCGTATGCTGTAGCAGAAAGTTCACCACTAGAAAAGCGCTTTGTTAATTTATCGTACAAATCCGTTCTTACTAACCAGTTGGATGTTAAAGAGAACTGTAAATCTTCAACAGTCATCTTTTGTTTTAAGAAGAATCTTAATGCATAATCATCAACAGCTTTTAAACCAACCTCATCAAAATCAACTGTATTGTTATTTTGCATATGGGCAAATAAAGGTAATTTCCAACACCAGGATGATTGAAAAGCTACTCCAGCAGTCATGTTGCTGACAAATGTAGTTAAATCTTCTTTTAAAGCATTAGTAGAATATTCTTCATATGTTGATGAATCATTTAAATCTATTGCAATATCAGCGTTAGTTCTAACCAAAACCTTATTTACATCAAATGAATAAATATCAATATCAACATTTAAAAGAGACTCTTCATTTAAATCGGTCATTACTTTTACATCGGAATATTTGCTATTATTCGATAATTCAACGTAATTAAAAATGTAATATTGAACAGCATCTAAAATTCTTTTTGCTGCAAATTCCACCTCTGGTTTTGCTGCTCTTGGTCTACTTGCTAAAACATTAAACAATGAACCTTGTTTTTGATTAGGGAAAATATTAGCAAAATAACTAGAAAATAAACCTAAATTAAGAATGTAAGTATTATCAAAGAGAATATCACGAGTAGTAGGAACTCCATCATTAGTGTTAACTATATACTTATATAATTCTTCGCTAGTGATTCTTCCTTGCTTATAGTAAGCTTCAGCATTAGCTACGACAAAGTTACTCGCCCAAAATGTGTCCGCTCTAAAGTTAGACATATTTGGAGATAGGAGTCTTTTTAATGACTCAACATAGTCTTTTGCTTTAATAGGAGTACCATCTTCCCATTTTGCAGCAGGATTTAATTCAACATCATAAACTAACCCAGCGTCATTTAATTGACCTGTATATCCATACTTTTGTTTCTCTGCTGTACTTACTTTCTTTCCTGCGTCAACAGGTGTAGATAAAGCCATCTCATTTAATATCTTAAAACTCTTTCTATCGTCAGAAAGACCAGTTTGATATAAACCCATAGTTGTGTAGGAAGGAATATAGTTTTCATCACTAGTTTCCCAGGTATGAGGGTTCCATGCTTTAGGCGAATTAGTTAATGCGACATTAAGTGTGTAATTATATTCTGAGCCACTATCTTCTTCTGATTTACAGCCTACCAAAAGTAGTCCAATTAATAATAAAATTTGCAATGTTTTTAATTTCATAATGGTGTTACTTCCTACCAGCCCAAAATAAGGGCCCATACAAATATACACCATTAAGTTAGTTTAGACTAACTAAAATATAATTTTTTTGTTTTGTTTTTTAAAACCAACGATAAATAAAAAGGCCTTAAGGCCAATTTAATATCTTTTTAAAGCATCTTTATAATGCTCTTTGTTGCAATACTTTTTCGTATAGAGATAACAAATACAGTGCAGACTCACCATATAAGCCTGTTTCATCATCATCTAACATTTCGATTACTTTAGAGGAATAAAAGTTATTTCTAGCTTCGTCTATACTTAACTTATATTTTTTAGCAATTAGTTCGATAGTCTGCGCTATAAGGATTGTTTTAGATAAAGTGTGCTCCATCATTTAACCTCATAGCATTCAAGAAAACGAATAAGACATAATGATTCTTCACTGCAGAAAGCGATTTGAGAATTAATCTTTTGGAATTTTAGTCTCTCAATTGCGTCTTCTTTTTTAATTATTCCATTTATAACAAAAAGAACTGTTTCACCTACTGAATCATCTGCTATCTTTCCTTCAACAATATCGAAGGAATGCTTAAATGAAGCATCGGTTCTACATTTAATAATCATATCTAGCCAATCTAAATCCGGATTCTTAAATTCCTTGCATCGAAAATTAACTTTTTGTTTTTCATCAAAATCAAAAACACTTACAACAGCAGATTTGCTTTTGTTCATTCTTTGTTTTCTTTTCGCCATTCTTTCTGCTTGCTCTTTTATTGGAGTTAAATAGAAAGCACAGCCAAAATCTCTACCTTTTTCAGATTGAATTATTTTTGGATTCTTAACTTCAACATCAGATCCATGATATAAAATCATACTGTAGCTCCTAATAACCTTTTATTTATATATTCGTTTATCGAGTATGTAGACATGCCGTGCATATCTTCATAGTCTTCTTTTAGCTCATCAATAATCCCTGCTTCATTAAGCTCGTTATAGGTTATACCACTGCTTTTATTTACACTGGCAGCGTATTGTTCAACACACATGATGATGAATCTATTAATTTTTTTGTCTAATACAGTGTTAGTCCTAGTAGCTCTTATTCTAGTTTTCTCTTCTTGCTTATCTAAACTAATAGACATATTTAAAACATTCAATAACTTAAGAAGAGTATCGATTGTATAATGGCCATTACCATTCTCGATTGACCATAATGTTGATCTAGTAATGCCTACTTGTTTGGCAACATCATCCATTCTTAAATTAAGTTGCAGTCTTTTGTTTTTAAGTTTCTTACCAATTTCTAATTTATTTTCCATGCCTATATTATAGGCTAAAGTGGATTTAATGTCTAATATTTTAAACATTATCTTTGTATAGAAAAAAATATAAGCATGAAAAAAGCCTTTAGGACTATAATCTCCCAAAGGCTAATTTACTAGTAAGAATTATATCTTCCAACTAACAGCGTCTTTTCTATCTAATACGAAACGTTTATAGATGCCATCTTCTTCCATTAACTTATCATGTTTACCAGATTGAACAATCTTACCTTCATCTATAACAAAGATATTGTCACAATCTCTAACTGTTTTAAGTCTATGTGCAATCATAATAACTGTCTTATTCTTAGTTAAGTGATCAATAGCTTCCATTAACTTCTCTTCATTTTCTGGATCTACGTTAGCGGTAGCTTCATCTAATATAACTATCTTGCTATCTTTAAGAATTGCTCTAGCGATAGAAAGTCTTTGTAGTTCTCCTCCTGATAAAGTAGAACCACCTTCACCTATAATAGTGTTTACTCCTTTAGGTAAATCATATACAAAGTCACAACATGCTAGTTTAAGAGCGTTATTTATTTCTTCTTCACTAGCGTTTTCTTTCGCCATTCTTAAGTTATTAACTATAGAGTCATTAAATAGATATACATTCTGGAATACAAATGTGAAGTTTTCCATTAATGAATCGATGTTATAGTCTTTAACATCTTTTCCATCAAGTAGAACACTACCTTTTTGAACATCCCAGAATCTCGCCATTAAATGACATATTGTGGTTTTACCACTTCCACTAGGACCAACAAACGCTACTTTAGAATTACTCTTAATCTTTAATGAAACATTATCAATAATTGTTTTCTTATCATAAGAGAAAGATACATTTTTAAACTCAATATCAGATGATTTAGTTTTATATTGTTCACCTGAAATATTCATTGTAGGTATAGCTAATATTTCATTAGCTCTAGTAACGCAGCGTTCCACTATCTTACTTAATGCATTAAATGTACCCATAGCGTCTAAGCTAGCGTAAATAACATAACTACCAATAATTACTGTCATTGTTGTAGCTAAATCATTTTCGCCTTTAATGCAAAGTAAGATAGCTACAATGGTCATCGCTACACCAATTAATCTAGTGATATATGTTTGAATAGTTTGAACAGGTATCATACTTAATTCAACTTTTTGATATACCTTTCTACCATATTCATTCGCATCATCTAATCTCTTAGAGTATTTTCCATATAAGTTATATGATTTAACTTCTGAAATACCTAAAACATAATCTAATGTATTAGATAAGATTCCTAAGTCTGCTTTTTCTTTTTTAGGAGCAAACTTCTTACCCATAGATTTAATAATTGTGTTAAACGCCATAAAGATGAGTACACCACCTAATGCTACTAAGCCAATTCTATAATCAAAGAAGAATAACACAATTACAACAATAATTGTGTTAATTAATCCTGTAGTGACTAACATAACTACTCTAGTAGCGATATCACTTAGTTGTTCCATTGAGTTAGTTGTGACACTAGTGATATATCCTAATGAGTTATTATTGAAATATCCCATAGGTACATATCTTAAATGTTCCGCTATCTCAATACGTTTTTCACAAGTTGAACCATATCCACCATCACATTGAAGCATTGTGGATGCGTATCTACATACCATACTTATCATTAAAGGGATAAGCATAATTAAGAAGGAATGTAACACTACTGTTAAAGAGAATGTACCTTCAAATATATTCTTAAATAAATACCATATCGCAGGTAATTTTGTGGCTTCACAAATACCCATGATAATTGTTAATACAATAGCTAGATAGAACTGTCTTTTTCTTTTCTTATTACAAAAACCAAAGAACATCTTTAACATCTTAATCATTTATATCACCATCCTTTGCTTGGATATGTGCGTTCCACATACTCTTATATAAAGGTGACTTAGCTAATAATTCTTTATGTTTTCCATGTGCTTCAATAACACCATTATTAACTAAGATAATGTCATCACTATTGATGATTGTTGATAATCTATGTGCGATAACAATAACTGTTTTATCTTTAACTAATTCCGCTAAAGACTTTTGGATGATTGATTCATTTTCTGGATCGGTATATGCAGTAGCTTCATCAAGAATTACTATCTTAGAGTTTTTCATCATCGCTCTTGCGATAGATATTCTTTGTCTTTCTCCTCCAGAAAGGTGAGAACCACTATCTCCAACTACAGTGTCGTATCCATTTTCTAAATTCATAATGAAATCATGAACACCACACTTCTTACATATTTCTATTACTTCTTCATCACTCGCGGATAAATTACCCATTCTAATGTTTTCCATAATAGAGACATTAAATAAATAGTTACTTTGTGAGACATATGAAACATATTTGTTATAGTCTTCTAAAGTTAAGTCCTTTATATTAACTCCACCAATATAGATATCTCCTTTATTAGGATCCCATAAGGAAGCGATTAATTTGGCTATTGTGGATTTACCCGCTCCACTAGGTCCAACAAACGCCACTTGGCTATTTGCTTTAATATCTAAATTAATATCATGTAATACTTCTTCGTCCTTGTAACCAAAAGATACGTCTTTAATAGAAATACTTGAATCTTTTGGTTGAGCCTTAGAGACAGTTGGTCTACTAAGTCTCTTAATAGAAACAATTCTATCTATTTCTTTAAAAATTACTTGTGCTTTAGATATATCATCAGCGTGTCCCATCGCATTAATTAATGGTGAAATAAGTCCAATAGACATAAGTACACAGATAACAAATGTATTTAGAGGGATAAGATTGTTAAAGAAAAGTATTCCTCCTAAAGGTAAGATAGCGAGTAATGTGTAAGGTGCTACTGACATAGCAGCGGTAAATGAGATATTACAGTTTCTCATCCAGTTAACGTAACAGGATGCACCTTCTTTCGCTGCTTTTTCAAATTTTTCATAAGATGATTCACTCTTACCAAAAGCTTTGATTACTTCAATACCGTTAATGTATTCAACTGCAGTGTCATTAAGTACCTTAGTTTTTTCAATACAGTCTTTATAGTATTTTTCATATCCAATAGTCATAGTACCGTATGAGATAACACCAATCACTACTGGTATTAATGAGAATAAGCCCATTCTCCAGTCTAGAATCATTAAGTATACAAATGTACCTAAGAAACAAAGAACACTAGATGATACTTCTGGGATGATATGCGCTAATGTTGTCTCAGTAGAGTCTATTCTTTCACATAATGTATTTTTTAAACTTCCTGAGTTTTCACTTTTAACATCACCTAAAGATGCTAATGCTAATGAATCAGTTGCTCTTTTTCTAACTCCCTTAATAGTTTGGAAAGCAGCAATGTGTGATAAAGAAGTGGATAATACATGGAATAATCCTTTAATAAGGAATAATACTAATATCATGATTATATCGAACACATAATCATTAAATACTTCATTATGATCAATAAGCTTTGTGATTATGTCCGCAATGAAATAAAAAGGAATAATACCCGCAGCTACCGAAATGATTGCTGCAGTAATACTCACTGTGTAATATTTCTTTTTATCTCCGGCATAATCTAAAAGAATTGATAAAAATCCTCTTTTTTTCATATAACCTCCTAAAAACCTAATAAATTTCTAAATCCTGCTCGATAGAAATTACTAATTGTTTTGCAAATGTTAAACGCTTCTTCGTCACTTAGTTTCATCTCTAGAATATGAAAATAAGCATCCAAATAACTTTCAAGGATTGTTTTAAAACTACATTCATCGACTTCGTTAATCTTGTAACCGAGTTCTTTCATCTTCTTCAAATATCTATTAGTGCATGAATATTCGATATCAACGAAAAGATTTTTAAGCCACTCTCTTCTTTCTTTAATCACTAATAAAGCGATGTCTCGATGTTCTTTAAAGAGTAATTCAAAATAATAGTTATTATCTTCTTCGCTCTTCCACATCTCTTCAACGCTTCCTCTATTAAGAAGTTCATAATCATCATTTTCAATTTTAGAAGCTTCAGATTTTACTTTATCCAAAAAAGGTCTAATAACACTTTGAAAAATCTCTTCTTTATCCTTGTAATGTCTATATATAGCTGTTGCAGTTATATTACATTTGGCCGCTATTTTTCTAAGTGTTGTATCTTCATAGCCATTAAGAATAAATTGTTTCTCTGCTACTTTTATAATCGCTTCTTTTGTAGTCATATTCGCCTTTCCTTTGTTAACACTGTAAACATGAGTTAGTATAGACTAACCGATATAAAAAACAATAGATACGATAAAAGAGTGAATTAAATTTATTTTTGTTAACAATAATTTTGATATTTTCTCAAAAAATTATATTTTTGTATAACTTTTGTGATACAATATGAACGAGGAAAATATATGCAAAAAACAGAAATCGTACACACAAGAATATCTCCAGAAACTAAAGCTGAATGTGATTACATATTCAGCAAACTTGGTATAACAACAAGTTATGCAATAACAATGTTTTTAAATCAGGTTTCTTTAAGAAAAGGGATGCCTTTTGATTTAGTTTTACCTGAAAAAGAAGATCTTGTTGCTTTTGCAGAAAATGTAAGTTCTGTTGATGCTGGAAAGCCTAGTGAAAAAGCTAAACAAATTATGAGACTATATGACGATGGGATTATCGATTTTGAAACAGCAGAATTTGCTATTATGAGGTTACATAATGTATGAGAGACCCATATTTATATCCAGATGTAGACGTACTCATTAACAAAAAGGATATAAAAGATTCTGAAGCACTAAATAAGCTCGAAGAAGATGTTGTTCCTTTAAGAATGATTAGGCTAAGAAAAGAGGGCCTAAACATTAAAAGTGTTTTTGATATACAAAAAATTCATAGTTTTCTTTTTTCGTCTATTTTTGATTGGGCGGGTGAATTTAGAAAAATTACTATGTACAAAAAAGAACCAATATTAAATGGATGTTCAGTAGATTACACACCTTTTGACTACATTGAAAAAGAAACGAATAATCTAGAAAATAAATTTAAAGGCATTGTTTGGCAATCACTAAGCAATAAAGAAAAAATCAATAATGTTTGTTCTATTGTCCAAGAACTATGGCAAATCCACTGCTTCAGAGAAGGAAATACAAGATCGGTTGCTTTGTTTTTATACTTCCTACTTAAAACAATAGGAGTTCACATTAATATAGAATTTCTAGGCAAGAACGCTAAATATTTTAGAAACGCTTTAGTTTTAGCATCTCTTTACAGCGCCAGTAAACCAGAATATTTATTCGGAATAATTGCAGACTGCACCACAATTAAAAATCTTTCTACAAACAGATACGAAACAATTAATGGTTATCATGTAGACAAATATTCGTATCAAAACCATACGGCAGAAAAAATCAAAACCATTAAAGATATAAAAGAGTAATGAATATTTTCTAAAAAAATGGTAAACTAAAAATGCAAAAGTGGCAGAAATGCCCCCAACCTCGTTTTTACTCAATAAGCGAGCCGCGGTGGTCCAGCTATGAGCATGAGTAACTCAATATAGTATGAATGTTCAAGATCACTAATGTGGTCTTTTATTTTTAAAATTTCTTTATTAAAAAATTGAAAGTGCATAAGCACCCATGTAAAATAAGGACAAGTAAAGGGAAGCTAAATCTCGACTAGGTGTAGCTGTAGCACACCTTTTTATTTTGTAATTACATTAAACCATAATAATTATTGAAAAATATCTACACTTAACATAAAGTAAGGATATCTAAAGAGGGGTTATAACCTCGACTGGGTGTCGCAGATGCACACCTTTTTATTTTATTAAATTGATAAATGCAACTAATTTCTTTGATGAATTGCTGGTTAATGACTCGATTATTTCAAAATTTGCGTATGAAGAAATTATTAGTTTGTTTAAACACTCGTTATCTTCATATACTTTTTTTAATAACTTAATAGCAGCTTTTTTAATCTCAAAACCCAAATACTCGTTTTTACATAAATACGGAATCAATGGTTCATGGTGATGAATTATATTTCTTATTCTTCTTATTACATCGTGTTTCCCTTTGGCAGAAACAACATCATCATAACCAATAAAATTCTTTTTATGTATATTTTTAATAAAATCGTTTTGTAAGTCTCTATTAAACATTCCAAATAAAACGATTAAATTTGTAAAAGTTAAACTACCTATCAAAATATAAAAAGGAATTGAATGTTTTGTAGAATAATAATAACTAACATAATAATTCAATTCAGACGTTTGATTTCCATTTGCAAACGCAATAATCTTCTCGATAACTCTATTTCTACTCTCATAAGTATTTTGATCTCTTAATTCTAGTTTTCCATTTTTGTTATACTGCATGTCTAAAAGAACAAAGCAATCGAGAATTATTTCCATGCTATTGGTCTTCATTGTTTCGAAAAAACTGTAATCGCAGCAATCTAAAGATCCGTTAGAAACCATGCATTCGCATACTTTATCAGATATATATTTCTTTAATATCTTTTCATAGTGACTAATGTAACTTATCAATTTTATTGAGATATATTCGTCGATATTCATTACATCAACAAAACTTTTTAAAGTTATGTTTTGATCATAAATGTGAATTTTTTGCACGCTAAGAATATTAGAAGCTAAAATGTCTTTATATGCATCAATAATCTGGCCATAACGGTATATATCAAAGATAGGAAGCAGGGACTCTTCTAATTCGACATGTCTATCTTATTTTAAATGATTTAATAATTCTTCTTTTGTCTTATAACTTTTCATGATTGTTTTAATTTTCTCTTAATCAAATCTTTTTGTAAACAAAAAGCAGTGAGAAAAAGTCTCATCTTTTTTGATTATTTAAATAATCACTTTTTCTATTTTTTAACAGATTCTTTTACAAGATCAATGAAAGCTTCTTCTAATAAAGATAGAGGTTTATTTTTAAGCCACACGAAAAGATACTCAACATATCTTTCTGGGTTCACTATTTCTTTTGCAACAATTTGCTTATTTAAGATATAAGAAGTTTTAGGGAAGATAGATATACCAACATTTTTACCTGCAAGAGCGGCAACATCTAAGTAGTTATCCATCTTGCATATAATCTTTGGTTCTAGTTTTACTTCTTTAAACCATTTATAAATCATTGTGTTGATTGATTCTCTAGAAGGCACAATTAATTCCTTATTTTTTAACATAGCTAAATCAATTGTGTTCCCTGGAATAGATGCTAATGGGTTATCTTTAGACATGAACGCAGTCATTATTTCTTGTCCAACTTTAAAGCTATTCAATAATGTATTGTCACAAGGAGAAGTAATAACAGCTAAGTTAATAAGCCCACTTCTAAGCTTTTGGATTAATTCATCACTATTACCATCAACTACATGGAAAGTGACATTCTTATATTGATTAGAGAATGCTTCAATCCAGTTTGCGGCAATGTTAGGAGCACTACCTTCAACTAAGCCAATAGAAATCTTTCCATGCATACCTTTTGACATTGAACGAATTTCTTCAGATGTTTTATTAGCAAGAGATAAAATCTCTTTTGCGTGTCTATATAACAATTTTCCTGCGTCTGTTAATTGAAGATGTCTTTTTCCTCTAATAAATAAAACAGTATCTAATTCTTCTTCGAGATTTTTAATTTGACTACTAAGTGGAGGCTGAGACATGCAAAGTTTTTCTGCAGCTTTTGTGATATTAAGTTCCTCTGCAATAACTACAAAATAAGACAATGTACGTATATCCATAAATATTCTCCAATTACCATATGAATTTTATATTATTTTATTCTTATAATACATAGCAAATTATATGCCACACGTATTTCAAAGCATCAAAAAAAGCGATTATATCGCTTTTTTACTGATGAGTTTCTTTAAATGCTTCTATTACTGTTTGCAGTAATATGTAGTAAGAAGGCTTATCAACCTTTAAATGTGTAAATCCATACTTTTCATAAAATTTCTTAGATATTTCTTTTGCATCAACCACAATGAGTCTTACACCAACTGTTGTAGATGCATCAATAATCTTCAAAAATGCTTGTTTGAGTAATTCCTTTCCATATCCTTTTCTTTGGAATCTTTCTTCGACTGCTAATCTAGCAATTCTAATACAAGGAATTGGATATCTAGGAAGTGAATGCCCATTTGTAGTAGGAAATTCTTCAAACTTAATAGATGAACTACATAAAGTAAAGAAACCAACAAGTACGTTATTATCTTCTAAAACAAATGTTTTGCCATATCCGTTTTGATCATTACGCAAGGCGTATTTACTTAGAAATCTATCTAGTTCAGGATTTCCACATAAGAAAGAGTTTAAAGCTTTTTCACTGACTTCGTTTATCGATTTTAAAATCATCTAAACAAATCCTTCAAAGCCTCGTTTGGTTTTGGAGGACATTCTAGTGCTTTCATTAATGAATCTCTTTCTGCATTGTTTAATACAATTATTTCATTTTGTTCTAAATCAATCTTTGCTTGTTTTAAAACCACTGAAAGAATATATGACGAAAGAGAAATATTAGAAAGTCTAGCTGCATCTTCGATTGTTTTCTTTGCCTCATCAGGTACACGGAACTCAATGCGCTTTTCTTTTATAGCAACTGCCATATTTTTTCCTCCTTTTCTATATTAATTATACATAATGTACGGACATTGTACACACATATTTATTATTTAAAGCGGTTAAAACACAATTTTTATATATAATGAGTCTTTTATCATATGTTTTTTGTATACTTCTACTAATATTATCTATATTTGATTTTGTTTTAACAAACACTTACGATTATTTGGTATAGTGTTACTAGTGCATATTTAGAAACACTAACAAGGGGTGCAAATATGGTAAAAGATTTAGAATCAATCTTCGGTTCAGACGTATTTAATAAGAAGGTAATGAAAGCGTTGCTTTCAGATGACGTCTATAAAAGATTAGAAAAAACAATTGATGAAAAGAAAGAACTCGATAATGATATCGCTGACATAGTTGCTAAAGCTATGAAAGACTGGGCAATATCAAAAGGAGCTACTCATTTCACACACTGGTTCCAACCATTAACAGGAATTACAGCAGAAAAGCACGATGGCTTCATCAATAGAGATGGAGATGAATCTGCTATCGCTGAATTCTCTGGCAAAGAATTAATCAAAGGCGAACCAGATGCATCAAGTTTCCCTTCAGGTGGTCTTCGTTCCACTTTTGAAGCAAGAGGATACACAGCTTGGGATCCTACATCATTCGCATTTGTTAAAGGAAATACATTATTCATACCTACTGCTTTCTGTTCCTTTACTGGAGAAGCATTAGATAAGAAAACTCCATTATTAAAATCAATAAGCGCTATTAATAAGCAAGCAACTAGAGTTGTTAAACTCCTTGGTGTCAATGCTAAGAGTGTCACTCCAATGGTTGGACCTGAACAAGAATATTTCTTAGTAGATAAAGAAGTATTCAAGAAGAGAAAAGACTTAATGTTATGTGGCAGAACTCTCTTCGGTGCTCCAGCACCTAAAGGCCAACAACTTGATGACCACTACTTCGGTATCATCAAGCCAAGAGTCCAAGCATTCATGGAAGAACTCAATGAAACTTTATGGAAACTTGGTGTCCCTGCAAAAACAGAACATAACGAAGTTGCCCCTGCTCAACATGAATTAGCACCAATTTACGAATCTTGTAACATCGCTACTGATCATAACCAATTAACTATGGAAATCATGAAAAAGGTAGCAGACAAGCATAACCTTGTATGTTTATTAGCAGAGAAACCATTCGCAAGAGTCAATGGTTCAGGTAAGCACAATAACTGGTCTATCGTAACTGATACAGGTGTTAACTTACTCTCTCCAGGACATACAGCAGAAGAACACTTAAGATTCTATCTCTTCTTAACTGCAATCATTAAAGCAGTTGATGATTACCAAGACTTAATTAGAATCTCAGTCGCTACAGCAAGTAACGACTTACGTTTAGGAGCTAACGAAGCTCCACCAGCAATTGTCTCAATCTACCTTGGTGAAGAATTATCTAGTTCACTCCTCGCAGTAAGTGAAGAATCTTGTAAGAGTGATCCAGAAAAGAAAGTCTTAGATTTAGGTGTCGCATCTATTCCAACATTTGCAAAAGACTCAACTGATAGAAATAGAACTTCACCATTCGCATTCACTGGTAATAAATTCGAACTTAGAATGCTCGGTAGCTCTAATTCAATCGCAGGCGCTAACATCATGCTTAACTCAGCGGTCGCTTCAGTACTTAAAGAATTCGCTGATGTCTTAGAAAAAGATAATTCACACGATAGTATCATTAAATTAATTAATAAAGAAGTTTCCGCACATAAGAGAATTCTCTTCAACGGTAATGGATATGGAGATGAATGGATTGTAGAAGCAGAAAAAAGAGGCTTACTCAATTTAAAAACTACACCTGATTGTCTCCCATACGTTATTAAAGATAAAAACGTTAAGATGCTTACAGAAATCGGAACATTCACTAAATCCGAAATCTACTCAAGATATAACATTCACTTTGAAAACTACTGTGAATCCGTATTACTTGAAGCTCGTACAATGGTAGAAATGTCTAACGAAGGATACTTACCTGCAATTAGCAAGATATCCGCTGATATGGCAGAAACTATCTTAAAGAAGAAACAAGCAGTATCCTCACTTCCATGCGATTATGAAATGAAGATTCTTAAAGAATTATCAGAAGTACTTGATGATTCTAAAGCGCTTACAGATAAATTAATTAAATTAATGGGTGAAGCTAGAATTGATGATGTCGCAGCAAAAGCAACATTCATCAAAGACAAGATTATCCCAGTAATGAGTGAATTACGTAGTAAAATAGACGAGGCTGAACGTATCTCACCTGAGAAAGAATGGCCATATCCAAGCTACGGAAAGCTCATGTTCTCAGAAGATTAATTTATTGTTAAGAGGTAAGAAGGAATAAATTATGAAAAATTGCGCGATTGTAGGAATTAACTGGGGCGACGAAGGTAAGGGAAGAATCGTCGATCTCCTCTGTAAAGAATATGACTTTGTTGTCCGCTATCAAGGTGGCGGTAATGCAGGCCATACAGTAGTTAATGAATTAGGCAAATTTGCTCTACACTTAATACCTTCAGGTATCTTCCATAAAGGAGTCGTTAACGTTTTAGGTAACGGCGTTGCTTTAGACCCTCAAAGTTTATGGGAAGAAATCGAAAGTGTTAGAAGTCGCGGAATTGAAGTCACTGGTGAAAACTTAAAAATCAGTGATAGAGCGTCTATGTTACTTCCTTGGCATAAGGAATTAGACGCATTAGAAGAAGAACGTCTTAAACACAAAAAATATGGCTCTACTAAACAAGGTATCGCGCCATTTTATTCAGATAAATACCAAAAGAAAACAATTCTTGTTGGTGAACTTTTACATCCAAAGCATTTAAAAGAGCACATCAAAGATCTTTTAGATTGGAAAAATTTAACATTAACTGGTGTATATAACGCTGACCCTATTAAGTTAGAAGATTTATATGCATGGTTTGATGAATATGCAGAAAAACTTAGACCATTTATCTGTGACACAGGTAAACTTTTAAAGGCTGCTCAAAAAGAAGATAAAAAGATTTTATTCGAAGCACAATTAGGTTCACTTCGTGACCTAGATTATGGAATTTATCCATACACTACTTCATCTAATACATTAGCAAGTTATGCTCCTATTGGTTCAGGCTTAGGTAGCACTACTATGAATGAAATAATTGGTATTGTTAAAGCTTACTCCACTTGTGTTGGAGAAGGTCCTTTCGTATGTGAATGGTTTGGTGAAGAAGCTGATAAATTAAGAGAAGTTGGTCAAGAATACGGTGCTAAAACTGGTAGACCAAGAAGAGTTGGCCCTATTGATATAGTTGCTACTAGATACGGCATTGAAGTACAAAACGCTACTTCTATTGTTATTACGAAGTTAGATGTTTTGTCATACATGGATAAAATCCCTGTATGTGTTAAATATGAACTTAATGGTGAACAGATTGATGATTTCCCATTCCCTGTTGAACTTGCTGATTGTAAACCAGTCATTGAATACTTAGATGGATGGAAACAAGATATTTCTGGTGCAAGAAAATGGGAAGATTTACCAGTTAACGCTAGAAAATATATTGAATACATTGAAGAAAAAGTTGGCTGTAGAGTAAGTATCGTTTCAGTTGGTCCTGAAAGAGACTCATACATTAAGAGGTAGTAATATGGCGAATCGTGATGCTTATATAAGTCCATTTCAAGAAAGATACGGCTCTAAAGAGATGCAATATCTTTTTAGTGAAGATAAAAAGTTCTCTACATGGAGAAAACTTTGGATTGCTTTAGCAGAATCAGAAAAAGAACTTGGTTTAACTATGAACGGTAAACCAGTTATTACTGACGAAATGATTAAAGAAATGAAAGAACATATCTACGACATCAACTATGATGTTGCAGAAAGTTATGAGCTTAAACTACGTCACGATGTTATGTCCCATATTAAAGCGTATGGTGAGCAATGCCCAAAAGCTGCAGGTATCATCCATTTAGGCGCGACTAGTTGTTACGTTGGCGATAATACCGACATCATCATAATGAAAGAAGCGCTAGATTTATTAAAGAAAAAATTAGTTAACGTAATTGATAAATTAAGTAAGTTTGCAAATGCGTATAAGGCAGTGCCAACACTTGCTTATACCCATTTCCAAGCTGCTCAACCAACCACCGTTGGTAAAAGAGCAACACTTTGGTTACAAGACTTTGTCTCAGATTTAAAAGATTTAGAATATGTCTCTAGTTCTTTAAAACTTTTAGGTTGTAAAGGCACTACTGGTACACAAGCATCATTCGTTGAATTATTTAAAGATAAAGATACACCTGTTAAATTAGATAAGCAGATTGCTAGTAAGATGGGCTTTAAAGATGTCTATCCTGTTTCAGGTCAAACTTATTCTAGAAAAGTAGACGCTAGAGTATATAACGTTCTTGCTCTTATCGCTGCTAGCGCTACTAAAATGACTAACGACTTACGTTTACTTCAACATTTGAAAGAAGTTGAAGAGCCATTTGAAAAGAACCAAGTCGGTTCTTCTGCAATGCCTTATAAACGTAATCCAATGCGCTCTGAAAGAATTGCATCTCTATCTAGATTAGTTATTTCTGGATCAATGAATCCATATATTACTGAATCTACTCAATGGTTAGAAAGAACATTAGATGATTCCGCTAATAGAAGAGTGGCTATTTCAGAAGGTTTCTTAGCAACTGATGCAGTTCTAGATTTATGTATCAATGTTACTGATGGATTAGTAGTTAACGAAAAAGTTATTGAAGCTAACTTAGCTAAAGAGCTTCCTTTCATGATTACTGAAAATATCTTAATGGATTTAGTTAAAGAAGGTGGAGATAGACAAGAGCTTCATGAAGAGATTCGTAAGTTATCTATTGAAGCAGGTAATAGAGTAAAGAAAGAAGGCTTATCTAATGACTTATTCGATAGATTATGTGCATCTAATAAACTTCATATTTCTAAAGAAAAGAAAGAAGAATACTTCAACGCGATTAAATATATCGGTAGAAGTAAAGAACAAGTAGAAGATTATTTAACTAACGAAGTAAATCCAATTCTAGAAGAAAACAAAGATTTACTTGGTATTAAAGTAGAAATTACTAAGTAAGGAAATGATTATGGATAAGATATTAGTTTTGGATTTTGGTGGTCAATATAATCAGTTAATCGCTAGAAGAGTCCGCTCTTTAAACGTTTATGCTGAAATAATTAACTACGATAAGATTACTTGTGAAGAAATAAAACAAAAAGAATATAAAGGAATCATTTTTACTGGTGGTCCTAATAGTGTTTATGATGAGTCTTCACCACACTATTCTCCAGATATTCTTAATTTAGGTATTCCTATTTTAGGTATATGTTATGGACATCAATTATTAGCGTATATGGCAAAAGGCACTATTGAATCCGCTAAGGATCAAAGTGAATATGGTAAGACTTTATTAAAAGTCAAAGAGGGAACTATTTTTAAAGAAGTTCCTAAGGAAAGTATTGTATGGATGTCACATACAGATTATGTAAGTAAAGTACCTGATGGGTTCACTGTTACTGCAGTTACTGATGTATGTCCATGTGCTGGTATGGAAAATAAAACTAAGAACATATATGGCGTTCAATTCCATCCAGAAGTTACTCATTCAGAATATGGAATGAAGATGTTAAGTAATTTCATATTTGATGTATGTAAATGTAAAGCAGATTGGAAAATGGATGATTTTGCAAAGACATCTATTGAGAAATATAAAAAAGAATTAGCAGGCAAAAAAGTTTTATTAGCGTTATCTGGTGGAGTTGATTCTTCTGTATTAGCGTTACTCCTACATAAAGCAATAGGTAAAAACTTAGTATGTGTATTCGTAGATCATGGTCTTCTTAGAAAAAATGAAGGGGATTATGTAGAAAAAGTATTCAAAGAAAAGTTTGATGTAAATCTTATAAGAGCGAACGCCCAGAATAAATTTTTAGAAAAACTTAAGGGCGTTACTGATCCAGAAACAAAAAGAAAAATAATCGGTAGCACTTTTATAGAAGTGTTTAAAGAAGAAGCTAAAAAATTAGGAAGTATTGATGTATTATCACAAGGCACAATTTACCCAGATGTTATTGAAAGTGGTAAAGGTGCTTCTGCAGTAATCAAAAGCCATCATAATGTAGGTGGTCTTCCTAAAGATATTGGTTTTAAAGAAATAGTCGAACCATTACGTGATTTATTCAAAGATGAAGTACGTAAGATAGGTTTAGAATTAGGACTTCCTGAGGAATTAGTGTATAGACAACCATTCCCTGGACCTGGTTTAGCAGTAAGAATTATTGGTGAAATAACTGAAGACAAAATTAGAATAGCTCAAGATAGCGATGCTATTTTAAGAGAAGAATTTGTTAAACATGGCGTAGATAAATACGCAAATCAATATTTTACAGTTGTCACTGATACTCATTCTGTTGGAGTTATGGGAGATGCTAGAACTTATGGTTATACATTAGCCCTTAGAAGTGTTACAACAGATGACTTTATGACAGCAACATGGACAAGAGTGCCATTTGACATATTAGAAATTATTAGTTCTCGAATCACTAATGAAGTTAAAGGAGTGAATCGAGTCGTTTATGATATTACATCCAAGCCACCAGCGACTGTGGAATGGGAATAATTTAAGGAGAAATTAATTATGACTAAATATATATTTGTAACCGGCGGAGTTGTTTCAGGATTAGGTAAAGGTATCACCGCCGCTTCTTTAGGACGTCTTTTAAAGGCTCGTGGCTTAAAAGTAGCCGCTCAAAAATTAGACCCATATATTAATGTTGACCCAGGTACTATGTCACCTTATCAACATGGTGAGGTTTTTGTCACTGAAGACGGTGCTGAGACAGACCTTGATTTAGGCCACTATGAAAGATTCATTGATGAAAACTTAAATAAATACTCAAACCTCACTACTGGTAAAGTCTATTGGAACGTATTAAACAAAGAAAGAAAAGGTGAATATCTTGGCTCCACTGTTCAAGTAATTCCTCATATCACTAATGAAATTAAAAGATTTGTTTATAACGTTGGTAAGAAAACAGACGCTGATGTAGTTATTACTGAAATTGGTGGCACTATTGGTGATATTGAATCTACACCTTTCGTTGAAGCTGCTAGACAAATCTCATTAGAAGTAGGTAGAGAAAATAGTTTATTTATTCACGTTACTTTAGTTCCATATCTCCATGGTTCTGAAGAACATAAAACTAAACCAACTCAACACTCCGTTAAAGAACTTCAAGGTTTGGGTGTTGCACCTAATATCATCATCTTACGTTGTGATGAACCACTTGAA
>JAILIF010000065.1 GCA_024695405.1 Bacilli bacterium | reverse complement strand
TGATTCATAAGAAACACTCACATAGTATTCATAAAGAATTACATAACGTTAAAGTTAAGGAAGATAGTAATAAAGAATAATAGATATAATTTTGAACGTTATAAGACAGAAAAATGTCATCATTAATGATTAATTATTCTTTATTAAAGAAGAGATTTAATATTATATTTAAGTAGTTGAATGCTTCTACAAAATATGTGTCGCTCCTCGGTATGCGTCTAATAAATTGCCGAGCTAAAATCTGTTAGTCTTCTAGTATGTGTTACTGAAGATATGGTCCTAGGGTAGGACCTCAAAAAGAAATCCCAAACGAATGCTTGGTTATCCAAGCTTTTATTTTTACTTAAAAATGCGTCTAGTTTGCCATATCTAACTAATTTTTATATATTGAAGTCATAAGAGGTGAACCATATGGAACTATATGACTTTAAAGTAAATGACTACAAAGGTAATGAAGTTAGTTTAGAAAAATATAAAGGGAAAGTATTACTTATAGTAAATACCGCGACTAAATGTGGTTTCACACCTCAATATGATGCATTAGAGGCATTGTATGCTAAATATAAAGAACAAGGCTTTGAAATCCTTGATTTCCCTTGTAATCAATTCTTTAGACAAGCACCTGGCACTAGTGAAGAAATTCACCAAGCTTGTGTATTAAGATTCATGATTGCGTTTGATCAATTTGAAAAGATTGATGTTAATGGTAAGAATGAACATCCATTATATAGATACTTAAAAGATAACTGTGAAGTAAGTAAAGGTAAAAACATTAAATGGAACTTCACTAAGTTCTTAGTTAATAGAGAAGGAAAGATTGTTAATAGATTTGGACCTTCTGTTAAACCAGAATCGTTTGAAGAAGATATTAAAGCATTGTTATAAAACTATATTGTTAATAAAAAATGTTTGTTGATGCTATTAAAACTTTATTATTCTTGCTATAAAGTATAGAAAAGTTGTTGCATTATTTCAGCGTCAGAAACATTTTTTATTAATTTAAATTTAGGTATTATTTAAATACAAATAGGGGGTTTATTATGAGTGAAATTTATTGTCCTTTTTGTGGAAAAGTAATTGAAGCAAATACAACAGTTTGCCCAAATTGTGGTCGTCAAATTCAAGTTAATACAGATGTAGGGGTCATTCCTGGTCCAAAACCAAAGAATCCAAAATGGGTTATTAAGTGGAAATTAAAACCTTTTATCTATATTGGAGTTTTTTTAGCGTTATTTATTGCTTTTTTAATACTCACTTTAAATCGTTATGCAGAAAGACCTGATACATCAACTATTCAGGGGCAGATTGAAGAAATTTTAAATCCTACTCCAGTTGATGTCTTTTTAGATCTTGTGTGTCCAATCATAACAGTCATTGCTGGAATTGGTTTGTTATATTCTTTGCTCTTTCGTAGAGTTAGATCTGCGACTATTGATGGATATAACGTAGTTGTCGCATGTGGTTTTTTTCATAGATTAGTTATAGAAGATAGAGTGGTGCTTTGTAGATTAAATACTAATCAATATTTGATTATCCCTAATCATACAAAAGAGCTTGTTGGTTACCTTCCAAATAAAAAGAAAGTTTGGGCGGATGTTAATTCTCTATTAGGATTTTCTGAGATACACGTAGGCCAACCTAATGATTATTAATTCTAAAACAAGATAAATTTTAAAAACGTAACTTACTTGGCGAAATATGCTTGCTACTTAAAGTTACGTTTTTATTTTTATATCTCTTTTATATTTATCCCAGTGAGGTGAAGAGGCATGAAAGATGTTATTCAAGTCAATCACTTATTAAAGAGTTATAAGAATGTATTGGCGGTTAATGATATTTCTTTTTTTGTTAAGGAAGAAGATTTTGAGATACTTGATTTTCCTTGTAATCAATTCTTTAGACAAGCACCCGGTAGTAGCGAAGAAATTCATGAAGTTTGTGTATTAAGATTCATGATTGCGTTTGATCAATTTGAAAAGATAGATGTTAATGGTAAGAATGAACATCCATTATGTAGTTAATGTAGATGTATATTCTCACTTAAAAAATCTAGAAATATACGTAGAAAATAAACTATAAAAAAGTTGTTGCCACAATTCAGCATCAGGAGCATATTTTTATAAAATAAAAATTTTTTAATATTATGTTGGTAATAGGGGGTATTTATTATGGAAAAAATTAAATGTCCTTTCTGCGGAGAGGAAATTAACGCTAGTTCAAAGTTTGGCCTAATTGTGGAAGAGAATTAAGTGATATTAAAGTTGAAGAAGTAGAAGATACTTATTTTGTTAATACGCCATCTAATAACTCTGGTTGGGTAATGAAATGGAGAGTCAGAGATTTTCTATTTAAATTAGTGTTTACTATTGCTTTTGTAACATGCTTAATTTTATTCTTGAATAGTTTGGCTGAACTTAACGCTATTACAGAACGTAACAGTTCTAATAATTCATATGAATCAATCTCTGGTATGAGTTTTGCAATGGGTTGGTCTCTTTTAGGAACTATATTTTTTGGCATGATGTTCTTATACGCAATTATTAAATTTAGAGTAACGGAAGTTACTGTTGATGGATATAAGGTTGTTGTTACCTCAGGTTTTTATAATAGATTGATAGTTGAAGATGCAGTTCAAGTAAAAACAGAAAATCCAAGTGGCATATTATTTTTCAGACGTTATGGAAAAGATATTGAAGGCACACTTCCAAACAATAAGAAGATATGGGCTAACTTTATTGATTTCTTAGGTCATGCTGAAGTTGGCATTGGTAAACCTAAAAACAATCATTAACGGAAAGAGGGGTTTAAAATTATGAGTTTAAATTATTGTCCTAATTGTGGACGTAGATTAGAAGGCAATACAAAATATTGTCCTTACTGTGGAGCTTATTTAGAAGAAAATAATGTAGAAAAAGTTTATGATGGCTTTTCTATGAACACTCCTCCAAAAGATCCTTCTTGGGTTAATAAATGGAATGATAGAGCAAGAAAAAACAAAATCGTTATTTTAGTAGTGTTCCTCATATTAATGCCTGCACTTCTCATTCCGATGTTTGTGATGTTATTTGATTTGGGTAATACTCTCGGTGATGATATAGGATTTATATGGCCACTCATTTTCATGCTTTTATTAGTAGTTTTGCTTTTTGCTTGGGCCGTGGCTACTGTTATCAAAAGGAAAAATATAATAAAAGTCATAGATGGATATACAGTTCTTGTTTTTATCACTAATTCTCAACATGCACTAATTATTGAAGATGAAATGCAAGCTAGTCAGGCTATACATAATTCTAGATATTGTCATACTCGTCCTATAAACCTTTATGGTCACTTGCCTAATGGTAGAAAAATATACGTAGACTTTGAAAATAAGGTCAACGGAATACAAATAAGATTTGAAGATTAAGTTGAATACTTAACTAAAAACGCAACTTGCTGAGCCAATAATGTAACTTACTCGCGGTTACATTTTTTATTTTTATAACTCTTTTATACTTATCCCAACGAGGTGAAGAGGTATGAAAGATATTATTCAAGTTACTCACTTAGTAAAGAGTTATAAAAATGTATTAGCGGTTAATGATATTTCTTTCTCTGTTAAGGAAGGTAGCTTATTTGCATTCTTAGGTGAAAATGGAGCGGGTAAATCAACCACGATTAATGTTTTATGTACGATATTACAAAAGAATGGTGGTTCTATATCTATTGATGGATTTGACTTAAATAAAGAGCCAGATAAAATAAGAAATTCTATTGGGATTGTGTTTCAAAATTCAGTATTAGACGGTGTTCTTACTGTTAAAGAAAATCTTATTTCTAGATGTGCTTACTATGGTCTTAATAAGAAACAATCACTAGAAAGAATTTCTTATTTAAGTGAATTATTAAATTTAAGTGAGATTATGACTAGAAAATATAATCAACTTTCTGGGGGTCAAAGAAGAAGAGTTGATATCGCTAGAGCACTTATTAATTTTCCTAAAGTTCTTTTCTTAGATGAACCTACTACTGGACTTGATCCTAAAACTAGAAAACTAGTGTGGTCTATTATTAATGATTTAAGAAAGAATATTAATTTAACTGTTTTTTTAACTACTCATTATATGGAAGAAACAGAAGAAGCTGATGAAGTAGTTATTATTGATCATGGAAAAATAGTGGCTCATGACTCTCCTAACAATCTAAAAAGTAAATATGCATCTAATAAGATGCTTTGGCATACATTGAAAAGCGTAGAAAACGACGCTCTCCTTGATAAATATCATCTTAAGCATGAATATGTCGTTGATACTTATAAAATCGCTTATAAGGAGAATAATGAAATAATTGATTTTCTTAGTAAAGAAAGAAATTCATTACAAGATTATGAATTAATCAAAGGAAATATGGATGATGTATTTATTAACGTTACCGGAAAGGAGATGGATTAATAATATGGCTAGTTTAACTTTGTCTCAAAAATTTAATGCCTTTAAAGGTATGACAAGTAGGAACATTAAAGTGTTCTTTAAAGATAAGATGACTGTGTTTTTCTCTGTCTTAGCACCTTTAATTGTTTTCTTGCTTTATATTCTTTTCTTAAAAGATACATATATGGATGGAATTAAAAATGATCTAGAAGCAGTTAAAGATATAGTTAATATGAAAGATGTAGAAAACATCGCGAATGCGTGGTTATTATCTGGTATCTTAGCGTCTTCATGCGTTACTGTGTCTTTAAATTCATTATCTGTAATGGTTGATGATAAAGATAGAAAAGTAGATTATGATTATAATTCTTCTCCAAGTAATGGTCCTATAGTTGTATTTTCTTATTTTACAGGTGCATTAGTTAATACATTACTTATCACTTGTGGCGTGTTAACTATTGGATTAGTTGTTTTATCAATTGGTGGCTCCTTATATTTAACATTTAGTAAAGTTGTTCTTTTATATTTAACAACTATATTAGGATGTGCATCCGCAACATTAATAATGATGATTATTGCATCATTCTTTAAAAAAGCCGGAGCTCTTGGCGCTTTTGGTGGAATAGTAAGCGCCGCTATTGGATTTATTATTGGGGCTTATGTTCCACTTGGCAGTTTCTCAGAAGGAATTCAAACAGTTTTATCTTTTGTTCCTGGTTCACATGTAGCAGCCTTATATAGAAACCTTCTTATGAGTGGGGTTACTGAAAATGTGGCAAATGCAATGGGAAGTAATGGTGGAGTAGAATTTTTAGAGTCAATTAGAAATCTTTTCTCATTATCATTAACAATGTTTAATCATAAAATTTCAGAATTCTTATCCTTCATGTATGTAACTGGTTCAATTGTCTTTGCGTTGGTATTAAATATAGTTTTATACAAAAAGGCCACTACAAGACGTTAGAAAAGAATTTTGAGGGGAAATTTAGCAAAATTTTAAAAATCAAAAATTAACCCACGTCTAATTTAATATAACTACGTTATATTATAAATTATTTAATCGGTCGATTTTGCGTTTTATTATACACTGTCTAAAGTTTTGTCACTATAACTTGATTTAACGAGTTTATGTGCTAAAGTAGTGGCAATGATAAACCTTAAGGGGGACGATAGTGATGGATGATTTTGGACCAAGAACAAACAATACTGATTTAACTCCAGAAGAAGAGCTTCAGTTGATGGAAGCATATCAAGATGAACTTAACTATCTAGAAGGTTTTGAAAACCCTGAAATAGAATTTGATACTGAAGATTAAAAATAAAAAGAGAACTCTGGATGAGTTCTCTTTTAAATTATTGTTTATTTAGCCTTGATATCCTAATTGTTGTGAATTGTTCTTAGTAGACATTTGTAAGATTAAAGCTCCAACAGCATCTAAGCAGAAAATGAATAAACAGACTGTTCCAATAATTCCACCGACTTTTGCTTCTCTTTTGAAGATCTTTCTAACGAATGGAACGATAAGATTGATTGATGTAGAAATCATAATGATATATGTTCCTCCGCAAGAGAGAACTCCTAAGATGACAGCTGGAACTCCAAGTAATAATGCGCCTGGAATTGGTGTGAATGAGAGAATAGTCATTCCAAATACTAATGTAAACCAGACCGCGAAGTTAACTAAGAAGAATGGAATCATTAAGATTTTTGTAACTAAAGAGCCTTTAGTGTCGATTTTTTCAGGATTATTTATTGATGCGACAAGTGAGATAATGCCGGTTACAAAGGCATATGCCACCATAACAATAAATGATACGAAGAATCCCATAACAACGAAGTCTTCGAAGCTTTCTGAGAATGTACCTTTGCTACTAATAAACAATAAAACTCCCAATGTAGCAGAGATAAATGACAGAATAACAAACAATGCGTTTTTGAATTTCATATTTTTGTCCCCTATTTTGTGTACACATAAAGCATACAACCACTACAAAAACGATGTCAACAAAAATGTATACGAATTTTTAGAAACTATATTTTGAGGTCGCCTTCTTTAATCCAACCTAGTTTTCTAAATAATAAATCTAATCCAAATACTAAAGCAGCAGGGGCGATAATTTCCAATACAAATATACCAACCCATGTTTGCCAAGTATTACCCATAGAAGCAAATGTACCAATTTGTCCAACTAAACCAGCAGTGCCCATACCTGCGGAACTGCCTAAACAAACTACTTGAAGTAAGCAAGTAGAAATAGGGCCTAAAATTGCAGAAGCAATAATTGTAGGTAACCAAATAATTGGTTTTTTAAGGATGTTCTTAAATTGAAGCATACTTGTTCCAACACCAATAGAAATAACCATGCCAATGTTATTATCTTTTCTTGATTGAATAGCGAATCCAACCATTTGAGCAGAACAGCCAACAATAGCAGCGCCGCTAGCAATAGCTAATCCGCTTCCTGCTGCTGCAGTCATTGGGAAAATCATTGCAGCAATAGCAGCACTAGATATAGGAGCAGTTAAAGCCATACCCATTAATACTGCGACAACTATGCCCATTAAGAATGGAACGAATGTTGTACCTTGATCAATAATCCATTGCATACCATATGTAACATAAATAGCAGGGAATCTAATTAATAATGAAAGAGCTAAACCGACTGCACATCCAAATAATGGAACAATTAAAATATCAACAGGTGTTTTCTTTCTTAAAACAAGTTGCATTAATAAAGCAACACAAATACAAACCAAATAAATTGTTAAAGGATCTCCGGCTTTAAAAGTGTCTGAGTATTCGCCTTTAGAAACAAAAGCAATACCTAAAGAGAAGTATGCTGCGATTTCACCAACTGCTGCTAAAACAATCGTTTTTAAAGGATCGAATTTAAGTGCTAATGCAATACCAACACCGATTCCTGCACCAGTGAGACCTTGAAGAACATAGGCTATGCCTTTAGGATGAGAACCAATTCCGTCGCATAGAATGTTTGCCATAAATTGGCAGAAATCATTATCTCCATTCAAAAATAATGAGCCAATAGTACCAAATATGGTTCCAATAATAAGCGTAGCGAATAAGCCATACGCCATGCCGTTAAGTGTTTTTATAAAAAAATCTAATACTTTATTTTCTTTTTTAGTTTCTTCCATGTTTATGTTCCTCCTTGGATATAAACATCGCATAAAGTATATTTACTTTATTTTATAGTTGCAACGTAAATTTTTATTTATATATGATATCATATACATTATAATGTTATTGGATTTGATTGGATTGCAACTTATGGGACTGAGCAAAATTAACTATATTTCAAATTACAATAAGGAGAATTACAAGATGTATCAGTTTCGTGTCAGGAAAAGTGATCAAGAGTTAATTCAAAAATTAGACGAAATTAAAAATAGAAGTCTTTATTTAAAAAATCTAATTCTGGAAGACTTGAATCCAAGTGTTTTAACAATTAAACAAATAAAGGAAAAAATAAAAACAGTTATTGAAAAACATAATATAAAAGATGTCTATTTATTTGGCAGTTACGCTAGAGGAGAAGCAACTAAAGATAGTGATGTCGATATTTATTGTGACAGTGGCAATATTTCTTCTTTATGGGATTTATCAAGTTTTAAAGAAGAACTTATAAAAGCTCTCGGTAAAGATGTAGACATAGTAACAATAGGCTCTCAGATGGATGACTTTTTTAAAGAACAATTAGACTTAGACAAAATAAAATTATGGTAGATTCAAAAACTAGAGGAATCTTAATTAACGTAATAAAACACTGTAAAAGAATCGAAGATAAAATAAAAAACGTTGATGAAATAAGCTTTTATAACAACGATGACGTTAAAGAAATTGTTTGTTTTAATATCATTCAAATAGGGGAACTGATTAAGAAAATAAATAATGATTTTTTGATGAAATATACGAAAATGCCATGGAGTAATATAAAAGGAATGAGAGACTGGGTAGCCCATGGTTACGGAACTATAGATTTTATTAAAGTATGGAATACAGCGCTTTTTGATATTGGTCCGTTAGGGGATTACTGTATTGAAATATTGCAAGAAGAGTGAACCCTCTTCTTTTATTTTCTTTTATCAAAATTTATAATTAGCGTATGTTCGCTAATATAATTAACAAAATTAAAAGCAATATATCTATTTCGTGGGCTATTTATTTATTCCTTGGAATATTAGCTTTTAATTTTGCAAATAACATTATTGTGTTTACTATTTTAGCTATTATTTCTAATGTATTAATGTTTATCTTTTCTAAAAGAAAACTAAAT
>JAILIF010000089.1 GCA_024695405.1 Bacilli bacterium | reverse complement strand
CGTATACAGGTAAATGCTTAGACAATATTTCAAAAATACTGAATGGTTTCACACTAGAAACTTCTTCTAATTTAATAGCATTTTCAACTGAGTATGGACCAACAGAAATTCGCCTTAATTCTGATAGATAACCAACTGTACCAAGACGCTCAGCAATATCCTCTCCGAGGACTCTAATATAGGTTCCTTTTGATACTTTTGCTTTAAATTTAATAGTAGTTTTTTGGTTAAAATCTAGTAGTTTTATAGATTTTATCTCTACTACTCTTTGCTCTCTCTCAACTTCTATACCTTGATGAGCTAATTCATATAATTTTCTACCTTGATAATGAACTGCGCTAGTCATAGGAGGAGTTTGCTTTTGAATTCCTATAAAAGAATCAAATACTTTTTCTATATCTTCTTTAGTAATTTCAGGTATATCTTTTTGTGTTATTTCTTCACCTTTAATATCACCAGTACTAGTTTTCTTTCCTAACACTAAAGTAGCTTCATATTCTTTATCAAAGTCTTCTAAAAAGGTACCTGCTTTAGTGCCGTTACCAATGCTTACCATCAATAATCCCGTGGCAAAAGGATCTAATGTACCAGTATGTCCAACTTTTTTGACATGCAAAAGATGTTGGATTTTATTGCAAACATCTCTACTAGTCCAATCACTATCTTTATCTATTAAGAAAAATCCGTTCATACTTTACAAATATTCTTTATTAGAATAAATTAAATCTCGTATGAAAGCAATTAGGACCATTTTAGCTTGTATAAGAAATGCAGATAAAACCTATAATCTTATCCAACACGGAGATAAGATTGTCATTGGTTTATCTGGTGGTAAAGATAGCGTTGCGCTTACTTACGCTTTATCTCTTTATCAAAAGTTTTCTCATACTGATTTTAAAATTCAACCAGTAATGCTTGATTTAGGATTCCCTGGCTTTAATCCTTATGAAATGAATAAATTCTGTGAATCTTTAGGATTAAAATTATTAGTTTCTGATAACACTGATGTATATAAAATATTACAAATTCAACAAAAAGATGCAAAGCATCTACCTTGTTCAATTTGCTCTAGAATGAAGAAAGCTGCTATTAACAAAGTAGCAAAAGAAATAGGTTTTAATAAAGTTGCTTTTGCTCATCACGCAGATGACGCTATAGAAACTTTATTAATGAATGAGATATATGGCGCTAGAATCGCTACATTTTCTCCTAAAATGCATCTTGAAAGAGCGGATATCGAATTCATTAGACCTTTATTAATTGTTAGAGAAAATGATATTACTAGATTAATAAAGGAAGAAAACCTACCCGTTTGTTCCTCTCATTGCCCAGCGGATAAAACCACTACTAGAGAAGACATCAAATCTTTCTTAAATGATCTATATCATAAAATCCCTGCATCTAAAGATAACTTCCTAACAATGTTAAGTAATTATGAAAGAGAAGATGTTTGGGGGAATGAGATATATCATCAAATAAATAGCAATGGCCTATGTTTAAAGCCAGTTGTGTCTGCTATGGACGCTATGAAAATGCTCGATATAAGGCACAAAGTATTCGTGGATGAACAAAATATCAAATACGAAGATGAATTCATTGAAAATGAAGAAAAAGAAGCAAAAAGCTTCCTTATCACATTAAACGAAACTCCAATCGGCACTATTAGATATAGATTTATTAATAACGAATATAAACTTGAACGTTTTGCGATTCTCAAAGAATATAGAGGTAAAGGATATGGCAAAGAAGCATTTAACTACTTTGCTGAGTTTATAGCTGCTAAATATAATCCATGTACTATTTCTTTTAATGCTCAAGAATATTTGATTGATTTCTATAAAGAACTTGGATTCATAACTGAAGGAGACATATTCCTAGAAGCTGGAATCAAACATATCAAAATGAAGAAGACCTATTAAAGGTCTTTTTTATTAAAATAAAAAGGGCTAGTAATTAGCCCTATTTATTCTTTTTAGCGTTATTCAATAATTCAGTAATTCTTTCTTCTCTTTGGAAACCATCATCTAATACGAATGAGATTTCTGGAATTCTTCTTGTGTCCATTTTCTTCGCTAAAGAAGAACGGATGAATCCTTTAGAGTGTTCAAGAACTTCTAGACCTTCTTTAGCTTGGTTTGGATCAAAGAATG